>JASFPJ010000321.1:0-4058 GCA_050116035.1 Candidatus Aminicenantota bacterium
ATTTTGTGAAGAATGCATTATTCAGGAAAATAAGGATGTCCTTGAGAGCCTATGGCTTTAAGGAAATTGTCGAGCACATGTGGGAGCAGAGGGAAAAATACAAGATTAAAAGCTTGAAGGAACTCATTGAAAGTCTCAAAGAAAGCTTCTCTTATTTGGGGGATATACTTGATAAAGAATTGTATGATTTTAAAGTTTATCTTGTATTGAACAAGATAAGAAGCAGTCAGGATATACTTATTGGGTCTTCCATGAAGAGCATTTTCATGAAGTATCTGGGAATAAATGCCCAGTTTGCCGGTTATATTGAGTATGATGATGCTGTATGGAGGTCCATCCGCGAGAGGCGGCCCCTGATGCTGAATTATTCATTATCGCGCGTCGCTAAAGAGATAGGAGTATTCACTGAGAATCTTCTCTATGAGAGAGAGATGAAAATTTCAAGAAGCTGAACATGTCTAAGGAAGAACTCAAGAAGTATTTTGAAACTCTCGAAATTTCTCCTGATGCCACGATACTGGAAATCAGGAATGCCTACAACCGCCTGAAAAAGCTGTATTCGACTGACTCTGTCGTGATATCTCCAATCGCGGATGAGTTTTCAAAAAAGGAAAGGGAGAAAATTCTTCAGCAGGTCGAGGAAGCTTTTAAAAAACTCATGGAGAGTTTAAAAGGGCAGCATAGCTCTTCACCATCCTCTACAGGAGATTTAGATTCTGACGATGATCCCTCAACGGAAGAAACCGAGGAGGAGTCATACAGCGGTTCCGTCCTCAAGCAGATAAGAGAAAAAATGGGAATACAATTATTCGAAGTATCCCTGGATACAAAGATTCGCATGGAGCTTCTTGAAAGCATCGAACAGGAAAAATATGATTTACTCCCCCAAGAGGTCTACTTGAAAGGTCACTTGACCAATTATGCCAGTTACCTGTTACTCAAACCGAAAAAAGTCACTCAGGATTATATTGCCAGGTATAGGGCCTGGAAAGAGGGGAAAAAAGAGAAGCATTAAGCTCCCATGAAGATGTTAATGAATGAATGAAATTAGCCGTTTTTCTTGGGAGTTGGCTATTGGTCAGAAGACGCTTTGTCTAGCTCTAACTTCAACACATCCAAACTGAAAGGCGGGATGTGGATGAATTCAATCCCAAGTTCATAAACAAAGTCTGAATCCTTGGGATAGGAATCCACCCAAGCTACTTTCGCCAACACGACTGTCTTCTGCCCTTCAGGGAAAGAAAGTTCGATGTTTATTATTTCTCCCTTCTTAAAATGTGTGTTGCTGAAGATTCTCATGCCTCCGAGGCTTATATTGGGAGCCGGATGTTTTCTGCCTATGAGTTTGGTGGGTCTGTATTGTATGTTGGCCTTTAATCGTGGATGGCGGCGCTTTTTATGGTCATTTTCATCTGATTCAGTCATGATTTTATCTTCCTTGAGAGATTCGGATTGAGCGTAGTATATGAACAGGTCAAATGGATGTCAAGAAATTCGAAAAAAAAAAGATAAAATTTTATACATTATATGTTTGACATTTCATTTTTAGGTTGATATTTTATGGGCACTTAAGCAGGAGGAAGCGTTGGCAGATGAAGTGTGCAAAATGTCTCCATGAAAGCCCCCCGGGCACAAAATTCTGCAGTAACTGCGGAACCCAGCTCATTTCTAAAGAAGAAAAACCCGTTTCCATGACAGAGACCCTCCAGACGCCTGTGATGGAACTTTCTATCGGGAGTACTTTTGCCGGCAGGTACCAGATTATAGAAGAGCTGGGGAGAGGCGGTATGGGCAATGTCTACAAGGCTCTCGACAAGGAACTTGGTGAAAGGGTGGCATTGAAGCTCTTAAAACCTGAAATCGCATCGGATGATCGAATGATCGAACGTTTCCGGAATGAGCTGAAATTTGCCCGCAAGATCACCCACAAAAATGTCTGCCGTATGTTTGACCTCAGCAAAACGGAAAAAACCCCTTACATTACCATGGAATATGTGTCCGGCGAAGATCTGAAGAGTTCGCTGAGAAGAATGGGCCCTCTCCATGTGGGAAAAGCCATTTTCATCGCCAAGCAGGTGTGTGAAGGTCTGGGTGAAGCCCATAAACTGGGAGTCATTCATCGTGACCTGAAACCTCAAAACATCATGATAGACAAGCAGGGATATGCCCATATCATGGATTTTGGCATCGCCCGCTCCACCAAGGCAAAAGGAGTCACAACGTCAGGTATGATGATCGGAACACCGGATTACATGTCTCCTGAACAGGTGGAAGGGAAAGATGTCGACCAACGTGCCGACATCTACGCCATGGGAGTGATTCTCTATGAGATGGTGACAGGAAGCACTCCGTTCCATGGAGACACAGCCATAACCATCGCCTTGAAGCACACGAGAGAGAAACCCAGAGATCCAAGAGAACTCAACGACCAGATTCCAGTTGAGCTCAGCCGCATGATTCTGAAATGTATGGAAAAAGACAAGGCGAAAAGGTACCAGAAAACAGAGGAGCTCTTTGAAGGGCTAGATAAAATCGAGCAGTTCATCCCCACAACTGACAGGGTGAGCCCTGTGAGTAAACCCAGTACTGCAAGGACGATACTCAGAAGACCCAAGGTAAAGAAGATTTTCGTGCCGGCTCTCGTCATTATTGGCCTGGCAATTGTCGCTTTAGTTGTGTGGCGTTTCACTCCTTTACCAGAGATTATAGGGATTAAAGGTCCATCAATGGCTTCTTCCCCAGCAGATAGTTATATCAAAGCGGCGAATCAATACTGGAAGGAGAAAAAATATCCTGAATCCTATGGTCAATTCAGTAAGGCCTTAGAGGTTGACCCGAATAATTTGGAAGCGCAGTTCGGTCTGGCCGATTCACTGAAAGAGCAAGGAAAATTAGATGAAGCCATCCCTGAATATGAGAAGGCTATATCTTTGAATGATGAAGACCCGCGTGCGTATGGACAATTGGGTTTGGTTTTTGAACAGAAAAAAGAAGTGAGCAAAGCGCTCGATTATTTTAAACAGTACCTCACAAGAGCTCCAAGAGGCCAGGATTTCGATGTCGTCAGTCAGAAAGTCAAGGATTTAGAAGCGCAGGTCCAAGCGGCATCTACGAGAAGGAGAGTGAGTGACCAGACTCGTCTAGCGAGTCAACAGGAAAAGAAAGAACCACAAACCAAGCCCAAGGAGAAACCACCCCAGAGGGGTCAAGAGAAGCCTGATATTACTGCAAAAGTGGACAGAGGCATTAGTCTTTTCAACCAGGAAGATTATGACGGATGCATCAAACAGATGCAAGAAGTGTTGAGAACAGACCCGAGAAACACATCGGCTCAGTATTTTCTATCGGAGGCAAAAAAAAGAAAAAGCGAGATAGAAAAAGAACAGGAGATCAACAATCGTCTCAGACTTGCCCAGAGCGCTTACCAAACCGGGGACTATCAGGAATGTATCAGCCAGGCCCAAGAAGTGCTGAATTTTGAGCCAGGGAATGCTTCAGCCCTCAATCTCATAAATGAGGCGAAAAAGAAAGTCGATGAAAAAAGCAGAGAACAGCAGATCAGAGATGGCCTCCAGAGAGCTCAACAGGCCTACCAGAGAGAAAATTATCAAGAATGTTTGACCCAAGCGCGGAGTGTCTTGGATTTGGATCCGGGGAACGCTCGAGCGCAAGAGTTTATTAATTCGGCCAACGAAAAGATCTCTCAAACCCAGATAAATTCCCTTGTTAATCAATATGTTCAGTCTGTGAATAACGGTAATCTTCTGATTTTTTATGAAAATAACTGTTCTTCCCAGTGTTTCCTGGAGATAAAAAAAGACGCAGAAATAATCACCACTTATTTTAGCAATCTCCAGTCTTCTGCCTCGAATATCGAGATCCGATTCAAGGATACAAACCAAGCTGAGGTGAGTTTCTATAACACTATATCCGGGACAAATAAAGCCGGAGCCAAGCAGGATGTAATCAAAGGGGTTTACAGATGGGATCTGGAGAAACAGGGAAATATCTGGAAAATTATCGGTATCACATCCCCTAGGGGATAAATAAATCCATAC
>JASFPJ010000322.1:0-4049 GCA_050116035.1 Candidatus Aminicenantota bacterium
AATGATTTCTGGGAATCTGCCGAAATCTTCCGCGAAGATGTTATCGGTCCTGTCATCATTGACTGATGAGACTTCTTCAACGACCACCTTTCCTTGACCAGGCTGAGCCCTGAATTCGTGAAAGTGGTGTGTATCCAGCCTGACTCTTTCTCCAGGACTCAGAGAAATAACAGTCGCTGGTTCGCAGGTTGTCCATATCCCATTGTGGAGAATCTCCACAGGCATCTTTTCATCAGGCCTTTCATCCTTGTCCATGTTGAACAGCTTTATCTGAAGATTTCCTCCGGCTAGATTGATGATATCCTCAATCTTACGGCGATGGTGATGCATGGGTGTGACCTGGTTCTCGTCGATGATGAGAAGCTTGTTTGAATAAGCCTGGTCAATGGGGTATCCATCCGGGCCGATGATGCCGTTTGACAGGGTGTAGCACAACAAGCCGATCGACTCGAATTTTCCTGAACCAAAGTCTGTCAAGTCCCAGCCAATCCTTCTTTTCTCCAGCTCGTCGGCCTTTTCTCTGTTTTTATTCCAGTCTTCGAGGTTCCAGTGGGCCTGAGGAGGGAGAGGAATTCCCTTTGATTTCAGGAACGCGATTCCTTCGTTCAACAGCTGATTTATTTTAGACCGTTTCATTTCATTCCAGAAAAAGGGGACAGGTGTACGTGCTCAGTAATTTGGTAACATTTTTAGATGTCATTGCGAGCGAGGCGTGGCAATCTTATCCTAATTGTCATTGCGAGGAGCGAGGCGACGTGGCAATCTCATAAAAAGGATATCTTCATTCCCGTTATAATATAATTTCTCTCTACGAGATTGCCACGCTTCGCTCGCAATGACATCTTTATCCTCATTATCATCAATAAAAGTGTTACTTAATTACTGAGCATAAACAACAGGATCCTTTTTCTCATCTGTATCAGTTAAAAGAGTTGATTAATAGCCTGAGCAAGAACAGCTCTGGGTAGAAGAACAGGGGAGTGGAGTAAGTTTTGAAGATCCCGCTTATCCTGTTCTGTGTATCCGATACAATCAAGGATAACCGTCTCGACCTTTTCTTGAATAAACTTTTGTGCGATATCTTCCCATCCTTTTCCCTCTTCGTAAGGGGATATCACTTCGACAGCAACCTTTTCTACGCCCCATTTTCCCGAGGCCATTCTGACCTGATCCTCCAAGGGAATAACGATTCCGAGGTGGTTTATCTGGGATGTTTGAGTGATTTGAGAGTTCAGAATATGATGAGGGAATATCACAGGAAAAGAAAACCGACTTTCATGAAAATCATGAGTGCAAAGAACTCCAACAGCGCGGACATCTTTTTTCGTTCTCATGTGATCGATGGCTTCATGAATCATAGTGTTGATTTTCTTTTCGCTCAACTGTACCTGGCTCCCGTCTTTTAAACGTGTGACCAAGGCATTCTCTCCGAATTCAGGCTTCAGGAGATTGATTTCTTCTTGAGGAATGCCATCCAATAATCCTTCTTCCACGACCTCTATGTTGGGAAGCAACAAAGGTATTATTTCAGGAACCACGTCCAGCCTGGGAGACTGACCTATCGTGAAAAGTCCGACTTTAACTGGTTTCATGCCCTATCCTCTATCGTCATTATAATATATAACAGTTTATTTTCCTTTATGACAGAATTTTTGTACATGTTATAGTTTTTGAATCAAGAAACTGCCACGCTTTGCTCGCAATGACAGCTGCAAAGTAAAGATTATCACTCATCGTTCGCAATGACGTCAGCAATGTTAAAAAGATTAAGATTTTTTCAATCGTTCGCAGTGACAAGCTATTTTTTTCCTAAAGTTTTCAATCGTTCCATTGATCCGTACAAAGAAACGAGTTTTTGAAATTCTTTATCGTCATAAAAGGAGCATTTCTTTTCGCCAAAGACTTTGGCCACTTCAACCACAAATCGGACAGCCATCTCAATGTCTATGCTGTGATTGGCGCCTGTGGCGCACCCGGGCACAGGCACTTCTGTTGTGATGGCCACACCAACGACTGGCGCACTGGTGGCTGTGGCTGGCTGCAGGATGCTGTTGAGGTGGTATACATCGTTTCCGTATGGCGTGATATCCTGCGTTGTTAGAGGAAAAACGACTGGCATCCGGCCTGTCACATTCTGCATGATATCCAGCAAATCCTCGCTCACTCTCAGGATATACCCGTCTTTAACAGTGGGGGAGATGGCGAATCCCCGGATGTTGATGACGCGGTTGCCTTTTGTGGTGTCGATCGAGAGAATAGCCGCCATCTGCTCATCCACTTCGTACCTATTCATCGTTTCCAGGGAAACGGGTGCATCCATAAAAGGCACGGGCTCGTGGGGGATGATGGGGGAGTGGGGGCAGAGATGCGTGGCCACGATCACATCACCCGTGATTTGGTCCCCTTTTTTTCTCATGCTGGCGATTTTCGCTGCAGCGGCAAGCGCCGTTATGGCGCCGTCAGCGTCCGAGACAAGGCCGATTTTGTGCGGTCTGGCCCCTATTCCACCCAGACGGCCGATAATACCCAGTGTCGGAACGGGTTTTTCCTTTGATTTCTCTTTTTTGCCCTGAATGTGGATCTTAATAAATAGCGTTTCTCCCTTGTCCTCCTTGATCTTCTGCATCCCGATTTCCGACTCACCCAATCCTCGCACGAGAAAAAAATCTTTGATTATAGCCGGTTCTATCCTCGGAGTCTCGAGTAACTCAAAAACTTCGATGACCTGTTTGAATGCCATGGCCTTACTCCTTATCGGGAAATATTTTCATGACTGCATAATAGAGGATGATTGAAGATAGTATACCGTTAAAAGCAAAAATGGAAAAAGGAAAGACCTTGATCGTGAATGGATGTCCGGAGGTTGTCCAACCGATAAAAAAAGCCACAAGATAGACGCCCAGAGCTTTATAATTGATGCGTGAAAAGGCTTTTCCCTTAAAGTCATACTTTTGCATCCTCCTCAAGAAATAATAATCACAGAGAAAAATCCCCCCGATCGGTCCGATGCTCACGGTCAGGATGATCAAGAAGAGTTCCAATCTTTCCAGGATACCGAAGGCAGCAAACAGAGAGGCAAACACGCCAGCGATTATAGTGATGATCCAGCGCTTCGTCCGAAAGATGTTATTCAGCGCGAGGACAGACGAGTAGATGTTGCTGTCATTGGTGGTCCATTGAGCCAGGAGAAGGACGAGGAAACCGATAAAACCCAGTCCCAGGTATTGGTTGTCGATTATTAGCTCCGGGAGCCTCTCGTGATAGATGCCGGTGTTCATGGCCAGAACGGATCCCACAATGTGGAGGAAAGCACTGGCCACCATGGCTATGCTCGCTGCCAGGAAGATATCCCTCAATTTGGGTCGAGCATAACGGAAAATATCGGCACTGGTCGTGGCTCCGACGATGAATCCTCCTGCGACAATCGACGCCGCAGCTCCCAGCGTGATGGGGTAGGGATCAGGTTGATGATTAAGCGCCAACGAAACTAAAGTATCGGAAGGAAGAAAATTGATACCCATTTTTATAATTCCCCATATGAAGATAATGATCATGAACGGAGAAGCGATCCAGCTCAGAGCGCTCAGGCCTCGAATCCCGAAGATAGCCGGGATCATCATAAGGATTCCACAGAGAAAAGAGAAAACAGGCAAGGAGAAATTTGTCTTGAAGTAGAATTGGATGGTGCGGGCAAAGAAGGCGGCCTGTACGCCAAACCAGCCGATGAGGGAAAACGCGATGCAGAGGGAGACAAGGATAGCGCCGATTCGTCCGAATGAAAAATTGGCGATCAGGGGCGTGGAAAACCCAGTTTTTGCCCCGATGTAGCCTGCAAGCCCCATCATACCGATGAGGATGATTTCTCCGAGGATGTAGGAGATGACCACACTCGATATATTTCCCAGGCCCAGACCGATCATCATCCCGCGAAAAATGGCGGACATGACCACTGCAATCCCGATCCAGATAACAGCCAGGTTTATCCAGGTTCTTCTTTGATCCAGGGGGACGGATTCGAGAGAGAAATCTTCTAAGACCTGGGAGGGTTC
>JASFPJ010000323.1:0-4047 GCA_050116035.1 Candidatus Aminicenantota bacterium
TTGCTTTTTTTTAACCTCCCCGTTTAATATCAACGTAATTTATTTTTCCGCTCTTTTCTTTAAAAATAAATCTCATGGGACCTTTCCCTTTTCCCTTTATTCGTTCATAAATTACTACTGATTTGAGAGATTCTATTTTTGAGAAGTATTCATACGCTTTAGCTGTCACCTCTTCTAAAGAATCATAAGATTCACTGTCATCAACTTGCAGAGCGGCTATATAAAATTCCTTATCCATCCTTCTCACCTCCCTTTTTTGAAAGTTATCTTCAATAATCCCCACATTCAAGAAAGGATGCACGCGTGATTCAAGGCTTCAATGGAGATATGTTTGAAGTTGAAGAAATTTTTTTAAAAAAAAACTGCAACAATTTTAATACTCAAACTCTACGTAATTTTTATATTCATTTAAAAAGTGTTCAATAATTTCCTCTTTTGCAATATCAGAGATATCATAGTCCGGACGACCTTTCCTTAATAATCCCTCGACTCTTAATCTCCTGCTACTTGCCCACTCTGTGTAAT
This sequence comes from Candidatus Aminicenantota bacterium, assembly GCA_050116035.1. GTDB lineage: Bacteria > Acidobacteriota > Aminicenantia > Aminicenantales > Aminicenantaceae > SOIA01. Next base: position 526 of record JASFPJ010000323.1, read on the forward strand.
GAATGACTGCACGAGGAAATACACGAACTGGAGATATCATCACTTCTATCGAATAATCAAGCTCTTCCTCACCCTCGAAATTTACAATAATTGATGCGAAATCTTTTCTTTCGGTATATACCTCTACATCTCTTCCGTATCTTTTTAATTCAGACTTAAGCTCCTCGAAAGCGGGATTTACAATCGTTGAAAAAAATTTCTCAACTCTCAATTTTTCATGACTATGCCTTATATCTTTTTCTCTTTTAGATTCTTTTTGTTTTTCAAAAAAGATTGCTAAACTTTTTTTCCAATTTTTCATTTGTTTCCTCCCTGTTAAATCGTTCCAGTGTTTTCTTATCTGAGGCGATTTCAGGTTTTATGAGTTTGAGGGCGACTTCTTCATTGATCTTCTTGTTTTCAACTCTGTAGACTTTGCCCATGCCGCCTTTGTCCAGCTCTTCGATGATTTCGTACCTGGTGGCAAAAGTCGTTCCTCTGGTTAATTCTTCGGTGGGTGTTTCAAGGATTTCAGTGACAGGGATTTCCATTGAAGATGGAAGGGGTGCGGCACACTCTTTGCAGTATTTGGAGTCGGATTGATTATCCGTATCGCATTGAGGGCATTTGAGAGCCACTGTAAACCCCTTAAGTCGGTTGGCTAAAGAATAACAAAGAATGCAAAAAGAATCAATTAAAGGGACTGACTAATGTCGCGAATATATTTTTAGCGCCATTTTTTTCAGCCATTCTTCCATTATTTCTAAATATTCAGGCGCATAGTTCTGCCACTCCTTAGAGCTTCGGCTTCTTCTTTCCTTCATACTTCCAGTTTTGCATAAAATGATGTTATGGTCAGCGTTGGGGATTAGCTCCACTCTAAAATTTTTATTTCCTGCTTTTGTTAATGCCTTTTTATAAGCTTCAACTCCCTGGATGGGATCGACCTGCGTGTCTTTTTCGCCAAAAAAAGCAAGAACCGGAATGGTGATCTTTTCAATAATTTCGATTGGATTGAAAAAACTTTCCCTTTCAGGGGAGAAAGGTTTCCAGTTCGTTTTGTCCCAGAGGGCGGAAACGAATCCCATTTCTCTCTGCACAGGATTGTCATACAAGGGTTTGGCATGTTTAATATACTGTTCGAAAGTCTTTGCATAAAAAATTTGAATAAAATGGTTCTCAGCCTGCCTGGCCTCCTCTTCCGAAACACCTTCAAATTCAAGCTGCCTTCGTATGAGATACGCCGTTTGATGGATGCCGCTCTCTCCCGGGCACCCCACCATTATCATAAACGAGATGTCATTGGTTTTCGTAAGGGCCATAGGTATCACATAACCGGCCTGACTGATTCCCCAGACACCGATGCGGTTGGAGTCAATACTTGGATGGCTCTTGACATGGCTGATCGCATCTAAAAGGATTTCTGCTCGTTCCGCTCTCAAGTGCGACTGACTGAATTTTCCGGTGGACTGGCCGTACCCAGGTTTATCCCACATCAGAGTCGCATATCCGGCTCGGAGGAAACATTTTTTCAGAGCAAAGAAGTAATACCTGTAGGCCGGTCCATCTCCGTGAACCATGATGACAAGCGGATACTCCTGGCCACCGGATGGGATTCTCAGTTCTCCGACGACCTTAAAATGGCCGGATTGAAAAATGAATTTTTTGGTCTCATGGGGGATCACTTGGCCTGAAGTCATGGCGTGGATGGCAGGAATAACTGTGAGTGCACCAAGGATTACAAGTAGGATATTAGTCCATCTTTTCATATATTTCTCCTTATAAAGAAAACTTATCATATGGATGAGTCGAAGCACAACTTCTATTCAATCATCTAATAATGGAGACGCAGTTCAGGTTTGAATAGTTCCACATTATTCAATTGAATTGCTTCATGTATACAACCAGAAATCGAAGAAAATACTCTTGCGAAGTGTCGCCAAATGTGATATTTCACGACATTATCAGATGAAAATGCTTGAAGCAGCAATAAGCGAGAAAAACGAATCATCCTGATCGTTTATCTTCATGAGACCGGATTCCTTTATGATTTCAAAGCGGGACGTCGTCGTTAATGATTCAAATTGATTCCTTCAACTGGCTCCTGCCAAGTTTGGAAGGGAATGGCATATGTTTGAAAACATCCTCTTTATCTTCATTTCTTATTTAGCGGCCATCGCCGCTACCCTCGCCGGGTTCGGGAGCTCTACGTTGCTCGTACCGGTTGCCGTCCATTTTATGGATGTGAGGACCGCTGTTTTTATCGTGGCCTGCTTTCATCTGTTCAACAACCTGTTCAAGGTCAGGCTGTTCTGGAAAAAGATCGAATTGAGGACTTTCCTGCTCTTTGGGATTCCCAGCATTGCCTTTGCCTTTATCGGCGCGTATTTCATTTCCGTTTTGCCTGTCCAGATCATTGTAAAAGTCTTGGGTGTTTTCCTGATTATTTATGCTGTCTTTTCTCTGATAAAGCCTCGATTAGCCGTGAAGAAATCGAAATGGACGGCAATAGCAGGCGGAAGCCTCTCGGGATTGCTGGCCGGACTCATCGGCCTCGGGGGAGCCATTCGAGGAGCCTTCCTGGTTACGTTTAACCTGGCAAAGGAAATCTATGTTGGAACCTCAGCGGCCATCGCGATGGTCATCGATCTCACCCGCATCCCCACCTATATATTCACCGGAACTGCGAGAATGGAGGGGTATTCCATTCTTCTTCTGTTTTTGATCGCGAGCGCCTACTTTGGTGTGAGGACAGGAAAGGCTCTGCTCAACCGGATCAACCAGGACACATTCCGGAGGATCGTGTCCGTGGCACTTCTTCTTGTCGGTATCAAGATTCTAATATAAAGGGCCTTCCCGACCTGTCTGTTGCCCTCGTCAATGTTAATTTTTATTCTTTTAGCATACAGGACGAAGGAAAAAAGGGAGGGAGGAAGTTTAAATTCTGTCCATCATAGTTTATAATGTTGGAAACCTTTGGAGGCCCACATGGAATTTATACTGCCCACTGTCAAGCTATTTACCTACGTGGGAATCGGCATGATTGTTCTCGGAGCCCTCGTTTTTATCGGAATATTCAAAGGAAGCCGAAGTCGACTCAACTACATTATCGGCGGGATAATCTGTATCGCCATCGGAATTGTTATGCTAACCGTCAAAACGGCAGGCTCTATCACAGTCACACAGGAACAAATCACTCTCAAAGCCGCGCTAACGAAGACTCAGGTCATCCAGGTTGATGATATTCAAAAAACCTGGATAGAAGAACTCGAGAATAGCGAATGGCGGCCTGTGAAGAAGAGGTCAGGCAGTGTGATCGGAAAAATCCGCACCGGATGGTTCACTCTCAAAAACGGCAAGAAAGCGTATCTGGTTCTTCAAGGCAATCGAGCTCTTTGTATTGAAGCAGAACAAGAACATATCTTTCTAGTCGGTATTGAAGAATTTGACCTGTTTCTGAGCCAGATTAAATCAGAAATGCCGAAACTTGCCGAGCTTCTCGAATAATAGTAGCTGACAGAGCTGTTTCTCCCTGCAGCGATT
>JASFPJ010000324.1:0-4028 GCA_050116035.1 Candidatus Aminicenantota bacterium
TGCTCAAAAAGTGTTTAGTATTCCTGGACTCTCTCGCATCACCTATCTCGATAGTGATAATGTTGAAGTCGCAAAAACCGGTTCGATCAAAGGCAGAATGTTCATAGAAACGCCTGCAGCAAACGCGGCCATGACCGGAGTCGGATACATCATCGGACCCAAATTAGCGGCTCTCACTTTTTCCGGTGGGGTGCTTGGATGGCTTTTCCTGATGCCCATTCTTCTTTTCATTAGCGGAGACTTGGGAGAGATCGTATCTAATTTTGATGGAAACTGGACAGATATGGCTGTTTCTGCGTATAACTCCCAAGTCAAACCCATCGCAGTCGGAGCCATGCTCGTGGGTGCCTTCTATACGCTGTTTAAAATGCGACAGAGCCTCATCACAGGAATCGGTCGTTCTTTTGCTGATGTTAAAAAAGTGAGTGCGGGCGGTCCATCAGAAACGATCCGAACCGACAAAGACCTCCCTTTCCCTTCTATCGTCATTTCTATTATCGCCCTGATCATCCCGATGGTCTTTCTCTACAACGTGTTCACGAAAAGCATCGGATCATCTCTCGTGGCGACACTGGTCATGATCGTCATGGGCTTACTTTTTGCGGCCGTAGCTGGCTATCTGGTGGGTATTATCGGCTCCTCTTCCAACCCGATTTCCGGCCTAACGTTAACCTCACTGCTCATCGCGGCCCTGATGATGGTTCTGATGGGACAGAGGGGAGCCCCGGGAATCGCGGCTGTTATAGGTGTGGCGGCGATTGTCTGCTGTGTAGCTGGTGTGGCCGGAGACATGATCCAGGACTGGAAAGTCGGGCATATTCTCGGCGGAACTCCCTGGCGCATGCAGATCGGAGGAATGGTCGGTGTCGTGGCAGCGGCCTTAACTCTGACTTTCGCCCTCCAACTGTTTCACAGCACGAAAGGTATTGGGAGTGATGCTCTCCCCGCGCCCCAGGCCAATCTGATGGCCATGATGGCTCAAGGAATCGTTGGAGGAGAGATGGCCTGGCCCCTGGTGATTGCAGGTATGTTGATGGGAATCGGTCTGATCCTCATCGGTTCTCCATCCCCGATGATTATTGCTGTGGGAATGTACCTCCCCTTTAGAGCCACAGCCTGTATCTTCTTCGGAGGAGTCATAAAATACTTCCTGGATAGAGCCGTTACAAAGAAAAATCCAACAGGAAAAGGGAAAGAGATTGTCGAAAACATCGGCCTTCTGATAGCATCGGGATTGATTGCCGGACAGGCTTTGATGGGAATCGTGACTTCTGGTATCGAGGCTTTAAAAGAGACGATAAAGCTTCCAGAAATCTCGGGGAGCGCATGGTTGGGTCTTTTGATTTTTTTCATCCTTGGATTCATCCTGATCTATTTCCCTTACAAGAAAATGATCGCATCCGGTGAACACGGAGCTTCATCTGGAGGATAATAACACTAAGCATGATAAAGAATTAAACTGAAGCCAACCGATTGTGAAGAAGCCCAGAGTCGAAGAGCCACAGATCAATCTTTTAGATCTCATCCCAGTCAAGAACATCGAGTGGGAGAAAAAAGAAGATGGTCTGATCGTCCTGCTCAAGCCAAAATTCAAGCATCCCTTTTTCAAAAAACATATACTTCCTCGTCTGAAATATCCTTTTTACAAGGTCAAGCTTGATGATGTGGGGAGTTTTGTCTGGGAATGGTGCGACGGCAAGAAAACAGTTAAAGAAATTGCGCATGGCTTGAAGGAAAAATTCGGAGAAAAGGTCGAACCACTGCATAACCGGCTGGCTCTTTTTCTCCAGAATCTCGAGAAAAACCGCTTTATTTATTTCAAAGGCCTGTAAAATGTGTAAAATGAGGATGTTCCCCAAGGGGACACCTTAGACCAATAAATTCATCCGCACACTATTTTATAAACAAGAAGCAAAAATATGACAAATCATGAGCTAAGATGTCCCCTTGGGGAACGTCCCCAGAAAACAATTGAACAAACAGTCAATATCTATTAGAATAAAAATCCAAAACTTGAAGAAAAATGCCTATACTCGAAATTGTTAAATACGGAAACTCAACACTCGCTCAAAGAGCCGAGGAAATAAAAACCATAGATAAAGAGATCGAGGACCTGGCTCAAAACATGGTTCAAACCATGCATGCAGCCCCCGGTATAGGGTTGGCCGCTCCTCAAGTCAATGTAAGCAAAAGGCTGATCACCGTCGACCTGTCAGTGGGAGAGAGAAGCGAAGATTTGATCATTCTCATTAATCCCGAGCTCATCAGTAAGAACGGAGAAATCATCCTGGAAGAAGGCTGTCTGTCGGTCCCTGACGTTAGCGAGAGAGTGACCAGACCATCCCGTGTTGTTGTGAAGGGTGTGGATTTAAAAGGAAATGAGAAAATCATCGAAGCGGAAGGCACTCTTGCAAGAGTTTTTTGTCATGAGATCGACCACTTGAACGGAAAGCTGTTTTTTGAAAACTTATCTCCTCTCAAGAGAAACATAATAAAAAAAAAGCTGAAAAAACGGGTCCAAACCGACAAGATTTGATGAAAATTGTTTTTTTTGGCAGTCCTGCCCCAGCTCTTCCTTCTTTACAAAGAATTCGAGAAGCCGGTCACAGCGTCGAGCTGGTCATCACGCAACCCGATAAACCGACAGGACGAGGGAAAAAACTCATGCCCTGCCCTGTCAAAAAAATGGCTCTTGACCAGAACATCCCTGTCTATCAGCCCTCCAGAATCAAAAAGGATGCCACGACCCTGGAAAAACTTAAGGCCATCCAGCCAGAATTAAACGTCGTGGTTGCCTACGGTCAGATCATTCCCTCCTCGATTATCTATCTCCCGAAATTCAACTCTTTAAACGTCCATTTCTCCCTCTTGCCTAAATACAGGGGGGCGTCTCCAGTCCAGTGGACTCTCCTCAACGGAGAAGAAAAAACAGGCATCACACTCTTCGAGCTCAACGAGAAAATGGATGAGGGAGATATCCTTGTCCAGAAAGAAATTGAAATCCTCCCTTCTGAGAATGCGGCAGAGCTGGAAGCTCGGCTGGCACAGATTGGAGCCGAACTTCTTATAAAGACCCTTGACGATATTGACAAAATCAAACCCCAGAAACAGGACCATTCCCAAGCGACATACGCGCCTAAGCTCAGCAAAGAAGATGGCCGGATCGACTGGACAAAAGATTCACTCCATATTGAAAGACAATTGCGGGCTTTCACTCCCTGGCCCTCGACGTTTGCCTTCCTCGGAGAGAAGCGGATAAAAATCCATAAAGGGAAAAGGATGGACAATCCCGCTCCTCCCTCCTCTTCACCTGGGGAAATAGTGGGGATTCGGAAAGATGGGATCGATGTGAGTTGCGGTGAGCAGAGTGTTTTTTTGATCGAAAGACTTCAGCCTGAAAACAGAAAAATAATGGATGCGTATGCGTTCTCGTTAGGGGGGAAAATCAAGCCTGGGGATAAATTCGCTTAATCTATCTGAGAGATCTATTCTTCCAGGATATAATGGTAAGGGTTCACGGCCCTTCCGTTTTTCCGGACTTCATAATGAACATGGGGTCCGATGGCTTTTCCTGTCTGTCCGACAAACCCGATGACATCCTTCCTTTTCACCTTCTGGCCCACTTTCACGTTGAATTTGCTCAAATGGCAGTAAACCGTGGTCACGCCCCCTCCATGGTTAATGATCACCACGTTTCCACCGATTTTTTCGGTCTTGATCTTGATAACTGTCCCATCAGCCGTAGCAAACACGGGACTTCCATGGCTGGCGGCGACATCGATACCATAATGGAATTCATCCTCTCCTGTAAAAGGATCCTTCCTCTTGCCAAAACTCGACGTCTGCCAACCTGCGGTCGGATAGATGGAAGGAGTTGTGGCCAGTCTGTAAGATTTGTCCTCAAAAAATCTCACCAGGGTGTCTAGGTTTTTATCCACACCTTGCGCTTTCTGTGCGATGCTCTCTGCATTTTTCAGGCCAGGGTCGATTGCGCCATTCGAAATGCTCGACTGCTGCCCCTCGCCTCG
>JASFPJ010000325.1:0-3995 GCA_050116035.1 Candidatus Aminicenantota bacterium
TATACTTTTCTCTTTTCTCATTTTAAACTCAATTCAGGAATAAAATAAAAAAAATAATTCCCCGAAAAAGTGGCCTGCCCTTTTCTTTTCTGTTGACAGTCTGAATCAAATCAGTAAAAAATAATGAGAATTCAAAACAGGAGAACGAGTGAATTGAAAGAATCCTGCTCTCATAAATTTTCTGTCCTGTTGATCCTAATTGTCTCTCTATGGTCGTTTACTCCTCTCGTAACAGCTGAGGATTTTGGAAACCTCTGGGGTTTGGTTTCAGATGGCAATCAAAATCCCATTCAAAATGCCACAATCTCTCTATCTTTAAAAAATCGTGATTTCAAAAAAATCCTGCGCAGTGATTCATCCGGGCTATTCAGGGTGAGCGGTCTTCCTGTGGGCTGTTACACGATTCTTTTCGAAGCAGAAGGATATCAATCCCATGCCCAGGAAGACGTCTTTCTCGAACCTTCTCAATCCCTGTATCTGATTGCAAAGCTCAGCCCAAACGAAAAAGAAGAAGCATCTTTTTCTAAAGTTCTTTATATAGATTATTCTAACAGCCTCTATCAGACTATTATCGATGAATCCCAGATTAAACAATTCCCTACTGCGCATAATGTCTGGTCATTCATTGAAAATCAAGATTTATCTGCAACGACTAACAGGATTGATGTGGGCGGTTTATGGGGAATCGTACCTGGACTCTTCAGTTCAAGAGGAAGTTGCTCGTGGACTCAGAACGCCTATCGGCTCAACGGGATGGACGTAACAGATCCGTATTGGACAGGGATGCCTCTCTTCATTCCTGATTTTCACTCGATCCGGTTCACTCAATTGATCAATGCCGGACAGCCTCCTTCAGCCCTTTTCCCAGGAGCCTGTTTGGATATTCTGACCCATGAAGGAATAGACCGATATAGAGGAGAGATATCTGCCTTCTTCATTCCCAAGAAACTACAGAGCACAAACATAACACCGGCCATTGAGAATGAGGGATTGAATGACAGTCACTCTTTTAACCACCTCACTGAGGGCAATTTCACCTTCTCCGGCCCGATCATTCCACGAAAACTTCATTTCTTCACATCCCTATCCGCTTCCCAAGTATCACGGGATATCGCTGAGTTTGAGGAAGAGGATAAATCCTCACTCCAATCAGTTTTTCTCAGTCTGGATTATAGGTATTCAGAAAGTTCCCTCCATTTTCTCTGGACAGGACAGAATGTCATTCATGCGTCTTACGGCGCGGGAAGAAATATCCCCTTCTCAACCACATCAGACCGTAGAGACGTATTCAATGTCATCCAGGGAATTTGGAAAACAAGAATAAAAGATATCCATTTCATCAAGGCTGGTGTGTGCTTTGCCCATGGGAATATCCGGTCTGATTATCAGGATCGTCTATCCGGTCAACATGGAGTCGAAATATTTAAGGACATCCCGACTGGAACGGCTCCTTTTGCCGGGAGGGACAAACGCAGCTCTATCACTTTTCTAGGCCAAGGAGAATCTCTTATCGCGGGCTTTCTAAAGGCTCAGCATAGATTCCAATACGGGATTCAAGCCCAATACTGCCACTCTTCTTCAAAAAAAGAGACCCAAGACAATCTCCACCTTCACTTTTTCGAAGGATTGCCTCTTGAAGTCGTCATGTACAATACCCCGGTCCAGCACAGAGAATCCGCCATTCACCTGAACCTTTTCGTACAAGACTCTGTAACACTTTCCAATCATATCTCTTTTTTCCTGGGCTGCCACCTTGCTTTGAATCATGGCTGGCTTCCCTCTCAGAATTCAAACGCTGTATTCAGCAGAGGGCCAAGAGCTCTCGAAGGAAGAAACCGAATTTCCTGGTTCAACATATCTCCCCGTTTCGGTATTATTCTCCCCTTATCCAAATACAGATCATCTGCCCTCAAGATGTCGATTGCTCGGTATTATTTCACTCTTCCTCTCCGTTTCCTGACATACGGGAGCCCCAGCGGACTCGGAGGCCTTGTCTATTCCTGGAACGACCTGAACACAGACAACCAGTTTCAAGAAGGTGAAGAAGGAACACTCCTTCGACGTGAAGGGCTTTTTTTCTCCGGAATAGATTCTGATTTGAAAAGGCCATACACAAATGAATTCTCTATATCATTCACCCATACTTTCGGCTCCAACTGGTACTTAACTGTAGGGGGCTTTTACAGAGAAAACCGAAACCTGATTGAGACCCTGAACACAGGTGTCCCTTTTTCCGCGTACCAGCCTGTGACATTCTTCGATATTGGCGATGACAGAGTCCCCAACACAAGGGACGACCTCGAATTCACTGTCTACAATCAGAACATCGGAACTCTGGGCCAGGATTTCTTCCTTCTCACTAATCCGGAATCAGAAACAAGAGTGTCCAAATACCACGGATTTGACGTCACTCTAGTCAAGAAATACAGTTCGAAATTCACTTTTTTCCTCTCGCTTACAGCAATCAGAGCCGTGGGGAGTACAAGCCCAGGCAACTCGGAATGGGAAAACGATGATGGTATCGTGGGCACTTTGTACGACAACCCCAACACTCTCATCAATGCTGAAGGAAGGATGCGCTTTGATAGAGGATACACAGGAAGAATCGGAGTCAATTTTATGGCTCCGCTCGGCATAAGAATCGGATGCGTGGTTAAATACTATGACGGCCAGCCTTTTGCGCGCAAAATCATCGTCACCGGGATGAACCAGGGTCCCTTTATCATCCAGGCCCACCCCCGTGGCGTGGCCAGATACGAATACAACAGGACTGTGGATATCCGACTGGAGAAACCGCTGAAGTTCGGTCAGACACAGATGAGAATCATACTGGATGCGTTCAACCTCCTCAACAGGAATCTGGCCACAGAGGAAAACGAATGGACAGGGCCTGAATTTCCTCTCCGTTTTGCCACAGAAATCCAATCCCCCAGAGTTTTTCGTCTGGGTTTGGTGCTCGAGTTTTAAAAGAGTTGTAGACTCTGGATGGAATTCACATTGTGACAACGAGCACGACAAACATTGACCAGCCTTATTCAGCAAAAGAAAGAATCAAACTTTAAGATTAGCGGAAATCCAGGAGGACGATCTTAAAATCCGCAACAGACATTTCCCTTGTCAAGAGTGAAACATTATGTTAGATTGCCGATGAATTCGAAGTTTGGAAATTATGAGTGATACCCTTTGAATGCACGTTTAATCAGATACAGAAAAGTTTTTTTTCAGAGCCCTTTGAATAATATTAGATAGAGACATTTATTCGGAATGCGCTTGAAAAGATCCATTGTCATCTTTTTCATTTCTTTTTTCCTTTTCGTTCAACAGCCTTTCTCTCAATCTTATTCATACCCAGACCAGGACTGCCTTTCCTGCCATGGAAAGCCTGACATTGCTCAGATTACGATCGATGGCAAAGTTCGCTCCCTCTTCGTTGACCCGGAAGAATGGAACCAGGACATTCACCATATTGGCCGTTTGCTCTGTGTGGACTGCCATACTTTTGCCAATCCTTACTTTCATTTCAGAGAAGGCTACATCGATGTGGATTGCGCGCGCTGCCATCCGGAAGAAGAAGAAGAATACCAGAAAAATATCCATCTGACCTTTGCGGTTCCTTCTCCAGGGAAAGAACTTCCACTTTGCTTTCACTGCCATACTAAACACTATGTTCTTCGCCATGACGATCCGTCTTCATCCGTTCACCAAGACAATATCGGAGAAACATGCGGGAGCTGTCACGCTGAAGTCATGGTCCAGGGAGTTCTTACGGGGAGCTCTCTCGGAAAAATATCCGGACACCGCAAAGGGGATATTGCTGAAAAATTCGATATGAATATCTGCATCAACTGTCATTATGAGGATTCCGCACACGGCGTCAAACGCGTGTACAAGGATTTCTGTTCCCGGTGTCACGATATCCGTTCAATGGCGAATGTCGTGATGGGACCCACACACACGGCTCTGCCAAGATATTCCTGGTTAAATTATGCGAACAG
>JASFPJ010000326.1:0-3982 GCA_050116035.1 Candidatus Aminicenantota bacterium
GAGGTAATTCTGCACTCACGACTTCAACATCACTCTCATGGATATATCCAGGGAGAACAAATCCTTCAAGTCTAAGGGGAAGGCGAACGAGATACCATTCTCCTTCCTTTCCCTCCACTTGAAGAATGCGTCCTCTCTTAACGACAGCGATAATTTCACTCTCCATGCTGGGTTGTTCTCGAACGTTGGCTCTCCGGACTTTTACCCTGATTTTCATACCCTCTGTTTGGCTGAAGCCGACAACGGATAAAAACAGGACCAGAGTCAAGAGCAAACACACGTTTTTTTTAAGAACGACTTGTGTCATCCGCATTTGACTCTCCTTTATCTGTGCTTGAGATCCAGGATGGATTCAGTTTATTGTCACATCCAACACAATTATTTTAGGACATGAATTTATAGCACAAAATCAAAGAGAAGGCTAGTCCTTCGAACGAAAACGGCTGAGTGTAATAGATTAGGATGGAAAAAACAGTCATTCACCTATTATCTCAGTTTATTCCGGAAAACAAATATGAACACAACCAGCGACAAGTAGATAACCGAAAGCCAAAGAAACAGGGGTTGTTTCTCTCTGGCGCGCTGAAAAAGTCTCTCCTTTCCCGGTGAAGGGAGAGGGACCGGGTCCCAGGAAAGTCCGTATCTCTCAACCAGACCTCTGACAAAGAGGAGATGGATCACTGGGATTTTGCGAGAGGCCATTTCGAAGATGACACCCCGATTCTCGAGAGATGGAAGCTGCCTGATCCTGACAAGGCCGGGCTTTAACTCCAATACCTCAGCATCGGTTCCCATGTTTGCCCAGCTTCCTCCGATGTTGATGAAAGCTTTGATTTTATTCGCACCTGCGTTCTTTTCATAGAGCCGCATCCTGGCTTTCACATTCACTCTGAGGTCAGAATCGTCAATAAACGGAAATCCACTTTTATCTATTTCTTCACGGAGGAATGTTCGCCCTTCAGAGCTCATATCCTCTCCTTTGTCTTTCTCTCCTCCGAGAGAAAGCGCAATCGGCTGGAAATCAAAAATCCCTGATTTCAACAGACAATTCAGCATATCCAGCCAGTGGAAATCCATGAGGTTGGCACCCCATTGAGAGGCTCCGAGCGAATTGATCATGAGGGGATGGAGATCCATGGCTTTGGCGGCGGATAGGACGGCCACAATCAGGGCGGGAAAAGAACTCGAGGCTCCGACCGCCACAGTATCCCCCCTCTCGACTCCTGCCTCCTGGAGTAAATAAACCACCAATGCCGCAAAGTTGGGATTTGTAGTCGTCCTCTTAGCCTCAAGATTCCCAATCGTCGTCGTCAGAGGAGAGGATTCAAAACCTATGAGTCCGGTCTGATTCGGATCATTCTCAGTATCGAGATGGAGGCCTCCTTCCCGCTGGCATTCCCTCAACGCCGCCATGGCCTCTTCCATGATTTCTGAGGCCTGGAACATGTCTTCAGTGAGAGCATCTCCCTTCCTGAACGGAATGAACCGCACCAGCAAGAAAAACAGGAGGCTTATAATGAAAAGGACTAGAATCGTGTGTCTACCGGTCCCGGCGTCCTGCTTCGGGAAGTTTCTATTTTTTCTAAAAAATGAAAATGAACGCTTATCCATCAGAACCAAGCCAGAAGTTTCACAAGAAAATAGGTGAAAATTGAAACAATAAACATCGAGGCCAGCGTGGGAACATACTTCTGTTTCTCCAGATTATTAGCGAGAAGTCCGGGAATGAGCCATCCAATAGCTCTGAGCCCTAAAGGGTCGGAGAAAAAAACCGGCAAAAGAAGAAACCAGATTTGAGCCCAGAATGCTCCGAGGAGTACCAGCATCACAAACCTTCTTTTGCCAAAGAGAATCAGAAACTGCGATAAGAGCTTATACGAATACAAGCTCAGGAAAGCGATGAGAATCGTCGCCAGAACTCTTAGCGGCTGGTCAAGGTAGAGAGCGATATACGCGGGAACGATGATGCCCCCAGGATAGACATCCATGATCTCCACATACAGAACAGCAACGACCAATCCGATGAGAAGCGTCTCAAAAATCATAGGGCTCTCCTCTGTCTTCCCAGTATTCAACAAGTTCTCTTCCAGCGCCTCCCATATTTCCCATGCCAAAGAGAACAACCTCTGCTTTTACGGTCTCCGATATCTCTTCCAAAATCCCCTTCGGAGTCATGGATTTCAGTATAAACGACTCCATGTCAACTAATCCTTTCAACTTCTTCTTGAAAGCAGATGCATGCTCCCCGATGAGGAATATCTTCCGGAATTCTGGAAAAGTATTTTCTCCCAATGACTTCAGCCATTGAATTGTTCTGTCCCCCCTGTCCCGTCTGAGATTGAGAAGGCCAACACCATTTTTCCCTTTCAGGAAATCCTTTTTCATAAGCCTGGAGAGTATTCGCCGTGTGGACTCCGGGTCATTCGCTGCAAAGCTGTTGACAAGGATTAAGCGTCGAGGCGGCACTCCGACATCCATGGTCCACATTTTGAAGCTTCCAAAATCAGGTTGGGCTTTCTTCAATCCTTGGAAGACGATTTCAGTATCAATCTTTAGAAATTCAGCCAGAGCCAAAACAAGGCGAATGTTTTCTTCGAACTCATTGGGCAGCCTCTCGGCAACTGACCTTGAATACTCCTGGAGAGAATCTCCATCGACCCGAACGATTCGAGTGTTCATTCCTTGCGCAGATTTCTCGAAAACAGGATAAAACTCTTCCTGAGGGACAAAAACGGTGCCGTTCTCAGGAAACGAACAGGCAAAGCAGCGGGCTATGTCCTGTCTAGTCGAGCCCATTTGAGCAAGATGATCCAGACGGACATTCGTTATGACCAGGATATGGGGATTATACATCTGGACAGACTCGACAAAGCTACACTCCGGATGGATACTCATCAACTCTGAAACCAGTGCATCCACCTTTAACTCTGCGCCAAATTTCAGGAGTTTTTTTCCTTCCAGGATGGACGGAGAGCCTCGGCGGAGAATTTCTCTTTCTTTCCCATCAGGAAAAATGATGACAGGTTTTGAACCGGTCGTTCTGGCCAATACAGTGAAACCCGCTTCCCTCAGACAAGCCGCAATGAGCCTAGCCACACTTGATTTCCCCCTGGTTCCTGTGACACAGATTCTCAAAGGGATGGACCGCACGGTCTTAATAATTCTGAAGCGTTCTACCACAAAGTAGAACACAAGAAAGGCAAGGAGGCTTCCTCCCAAAAGAAGCTCTTTAATGGATTTTCTCCTTATTCTCTTTTTTTGAAGCGGGATAATCGCACTCGCTCAGTAATTCGGTAACGTTTTTATAATGTCACTGCGAAAGGAGTGTAACAATCCCATTTAATAAATTTATCATTGCGATGAGCGCAGCGAAGAAACGATCTCATAAAAATGAATTTTACATTATTTTCTAATGAGATTGCCACGCTGCGCTCGCAATGACAGGTTAATGAGATTTCCACGCTGCGCTCGCAATGACAGGTTAATGAGATTTCCACGCTTCGCTCGCCATGACGGGCTAATGAGAATTCTGCGCTGCGCTCGCCATGATACTTATGCGATCAATATCATTTCTTAAGGGGAACCTTATGACCGAGCAAAAAATAATACTCCCCGTTTTCTTTTAAATTGTGCGCCTGTGCGTTCAGAAAGAAATGTAGGTAAAAGTTGTCTCCGCTCCTCAGCTTCCTGCCCTTCTTAATGCTCCCAGAAATGCCGAGGAAAAAAGATAGGAAAAATCCATCCTCTCATACTTCTCTTTAAGCATCTCGGAGATGACCTTGAGCATCTGGTCTTTTCCGGCAGAACCCCAGAGGCAATTCTCGTTGACGATCATTAAATACCGGGAACTGATGGCTTCTTTAGCGTCATTCAGCTTATTGAAATACTCAGCCGGGTCTTCGTCCGCGCCAAGGATGAGTCCAAGGGCAAACTCTTTTTCTTTGATGAGCTCCAGGGTATCTTTATCAGGCAGCTCTTTCTC
>JASFPJ010000327.1:0-3973 GCA_050116035.1 Candidatus Aminicenantota bacterium
TCATCAATTTTAACAGTTGGTTTGAGATCAATTTTTATGCCTCTCTTTAGTTCCTGATCCATTTCACCGATCTTGACACTCAAAGCCTTTAATTCCGTTCTTAATTCCTCTTTCTGTTTATCTGAAAGAACCTCTCCATGAAGCATCACCGCTGGAACAGTCTTTATCTTCATATACTTTATCTTACTCATCATTTCCTTCACTAACTTCCTAATTTCTTCCTTCTGCTCTTCAGAAAGAGTCTTTTCCTGAAGCTCTACAGCTTTGATGTTCATCTTTCTGATCTTGCTGAGCTCTTTTTCCAATATCTTCATAATCTCTTCAATCTTCATCTCCAGCTCTTCTTCTTTTTCCTGCACGCCTTTTTCTGTCTGTTCCATCTCTTCTATCATCTCTAATTCCACCGCAAGATTCAGTTCTACAACATTTGCCAGCTCCTTTGCTAAAGTCAGTTCCATAACACCTGAAAGTTCTTCTGCTTCAGCATACTCTTCTTCTTTCACCTGTAATTCTGCTTTTTCCTCTTGTTTCTCTTCTTTTGATTTCTCTTCTTTCTTTTTCTTCTGTTCTTGCGTTTCTTGATTTTTTATCTCAGTTTCCTGTGTTATTTCTGTTCCTATCTCAATCTTCTCTGAAGCGAATGTCCATTTGTAGCCAGCCACAAGTCCAAGACTCAGTACAAATCCAATCAATATAATGAAAGTCGTTGTTTTCTTTGTTTCAGTAGCCATGATTCTCTCCTTGGATAAGATTTGACATATTCGTTCTTTCAAAGGAATATGCGGAACCGCCAGTCCCTGCAGAAAAGGAAGCCTGTTAACCAACGCGGTCTTTTCAGCAAGATTGACCAGACATTCCGCATACTCTCTCGAATTGTTTCCCATGATGGCATGATTGTCAGAGATCTCCTCTCTGGCCTTTGAAAAATCAGTGCTCATCGTGTGCACAAACGGATTCCACCAGTAAAGAGCTGTGACAATCCTCTGGAGCACGCCCGTGACCTGATCCTTATGGTAGATGTGAGACAGTTCATGAAATAGAATGCTTCTGATCTCCTTTGTACTGAGCTTTCTATAGACTTTTTGTGGAAGGACAACAAGAGGCCTGGCGATGCCCAGCACAACCGGGCTTTTGGCTGATTTTGAGGCATATACTTCAGGAAGTGATTTGAAATGAAACGTCCTTTGGGCCTGTCTTAGGATGTTATCCAGGCGAACATCCTGGATCCTTACTAGACTCTTCTTAAATCTCTTGAGAGAAGCCGCTCCATAGAGCAGGCGCCCGAGAAGAAGAATAAATCCTGCAAGCCAGATCAGACCAATGGCATTAATCACATTCGCGGTTGTGATACGGGATAAATTCGATTGAAGGAACACACTGAGCTTATTGGGTTTTTTTGGACTTGCTGCAGACTCTACGGATAGGCTTACGGGATTGATGTGCTCCACGACAACCGCAGGTGTCTCCGCATCACCGAATTCAGGATAACTCAGACGGGAGTCTCCAGTAAACGGAAGAGACGTTTTAAAAAATGTGATATCAAAAGATAGATAGGTAATAGAGAATAAAGGAAGCAGTAAAAGAGCCAGCATTGTCACGAAGATGATTTTGCTCCGAAGCGGTGCGGATTTGCGCCTGAGCAAACGGATGAATAACCAGCCCATAAGCAGAACGAGAAATGAGTGAAAAGCGAAATTTAAAATCCATTCTGCTGTGCTCATGCTCGCAAAAAGGCCGCCTGCATCCATGCTTCTATTCCTTGTCGTATTTACTCAGTAATTCGCGGAGCTCCTTTATCTCATCGGGTTCGAGGTCAGATTCGTCGATCAAGCTTTTCACCAGCTCTATTCTTGAGCCGCCGAAAAGACGGTTTTTTAAGTCATTGATGATGTCTCGCTCAGTTTTTTGTCTCCCTCGAACAGCCCGGAAATAATGCGTCCGACCCACTTCTCTGTGCTTGAGCCATCCGTATTCCTCGAGCCGGTTCATCTGGACCTGGATCGTTGTTCTCCGCACTTTGTCTTTTCTGCGGGAATTGACGGCTTCAAACACATCGCTCACCGATGCCTCACCTAGCCTCCAGATAACCTTCATGATCTCAAAATTCGCCGGCGAAAGCTTTCGGATCTGTTTTTTAGTCATATTGGACTCTCCTGCTTATAAACGACATCTGTCGTTATTAATATAAACGACATTTGTCGTTTTGTCAAGTCAATTTTTGAGCACTTTTTATGAATACCTACCTCTTAAAACTGATCAAATAAAGAAAAGTTTCGACCTTTTCAATGCCATTTCGAACGCAGAGAAACTATCTCCCTTGTGTTATTATGAATGAATCACGATTATCGACCTTGTGTCATTGCGAACAAAGCACAACAATCACAAAAAAAGGGGACAGGCCATTTTTTCTAATGCAGGTTGACCCGGATGAGTTGAAGAGCGGACTCTTCGCTCTCTTTGAGTGGAAAAAGCCCGTAAACGGCATCGTCAGCAAAGACAATGTTCTTGAATCGCCGGTCAATCGTCAAATCGTATATGCCGCTGTCAATCGTCATTTCACAGATATACTTCCCTTCAGGTGAATACACCTGAAACACCTCATTACAATCTCCGATGCAACCGGTTTTTTTACAAATCAAGATGTTTCCTTCAGAATCCACAAGAATTTCTTTAAAATAGGGAAGATATTTCTGGAACATGTTCTCATAAGGAGTTTTCTTGATTGCATCGATCGCACTCTGTCTGGCTCCTCTCTCTTCTAAATCCTGAATTCTCGATTCTCTGTATCTTTGAATGTAATCACGTGTGACCTGGACAGGTTCCATTTTCAAAATGAATGATCGGAGCAATTTGCCTTCTGGAGAAAAAATTTTAAGCTCATTAGATGTAGTCACTCCAACGACCAGATTTCCATCCTTTGTTTGTGTGATGAGCATATCGCCCGCACCAGTATTCATGACATAACTGCCACCCCCACCAACTCTGATAAATTTTCTTTGAGACTGGCACTCGTCTATGACCGCTTCCTCCCCGGTTTCCACATCTTTAATAATAAGGATAGTGGTGAATTCTTGGATTTGATTCTTCATCGGGCCGTATCTATATGTTGTATAAGCTATTTTATTCTCGTTGAGAGCCACAGTTGTAAAAGCATTCCGATCCGTCTTCAACAGCTTGACGAAGTTGCCTTCCAGGTCAAACAGACTCACACGCCTCGAAGTGGCATACTCTCCGATCACAATATAGCGGTCATCCAGGACAGAGAGGTCACCTGGAAAATAGAGATCGCCCGGACCCTCCCCTTTCTGTCCGTGTTTATCGATGAATTTGCCCTCAGCAGAATATCTATATAGGCAGTGTTCGGTGGTAACTGCGACAAAGAATGAACCATTCAAAGCACGAAGAAAATCGCATCTTGTATCATACAGCGGCTCACTTTGATCTGCTTGCTGGCCGAAACGAGGATCAGCCTCTAGTTTGATCAGGCCTTTTTTGTAGAAATCAATCAGGCTCGCATTGAGAATACAAAATATGATTAATGAAAGGAAAAGGAAAGCACCGCTCTTTTTAATCATTCACATCCTCCTCGACAAAACCGCATGTAAAAATATTTAACAAAATAATCCAGGAAGCTTTCTTCAATCCCCTTATGGAGAGGAAAGACCATAGTTTTGTTTCCCTCGTCAAATTCGATGCAGGATTCGTGCCTTTTTCCATAAAAAATATGGTCCACTCCCCTTTTCTTATCATCTTGGAATGATTACTGAATCAAAGAGATTGCTGCTCTCATCTCGCAATGACACGCAACTTAGCTTTCTCTTGGATTGAAACAGCAGAAAGATTGGGGACTATCCCCAATTTTTTATCTGTTTCCTGGAGAAAAAGGGGGGACAGGCCCTTTTTTAAGAGTGGCCTATCCCCTTTTTTTTTTGATTTCCTCTTTTCAAGATTATTTAATCTTGGGGGATATAAG
>JASFPJ010000328.1:0-3954 GCA_050116035.1 Candidatus Aminicenantota bacterium
AGCTAGATCCTGACTTTACCTTTGCCTACATCTATCTTGCTCACATTCATTCCCTGGCCTATCATTCTGGAATTGACCGGACTGAAGAGCGAAGGATAAACGCAAGAGTAGCTGTGGATAAAGTACATGAGCTTGAACCAGATTTACCAGAGTCCCAGCTAGCATTAGGACAATATTATTATTATGTACTCCAGGATTATGAGAAGACGATTGAAATATTTAATACCGTTCAAAAAGCTCGCCCCAACCTCGCGCCTTCTTACCTTGGAGCGATCCAGATGCGCATGGGCAATTGGGAACAATCCGCTGAAATTTATGAAAAATCATTTAAACTCAACCCGCGTAGTCCTGGCACAGCCCATTTTCTAGGCCTCATTTTGGAGCGGATGCGCAAATACGAAGAAGCCATGAATTGGTTCGACCGTGCCCTCTCGATTGATGCTGATTACATTTGGCCTCAATTCGGAAAAGTGAGAGTTTATTATCTCTCGAATGCGGATACGCAAAAAGCTCGAGCTTTATTGGAGACATTGCCCCCGCACAGGTTTAATGATTATTGGTGGATTCTTGTTGGGCTGCTTGAAAGAAATTTTCAGGGAGTTCTCGACCGGCTTGACTCCTTATCCTACGATGTGGCTGAAGGTGAATATTTCACTTTCTACAAGCATCTGACTTATGCCCTGGCATACCACACAATGAATAATCAGCCGTTAATGAAGACGAAAGCCGAAGAAGCACGTATCGCTTTAGAAAAAGCCTCAAGAGAGCATCCCGAAGATTCGAGAATTCATGCGGCCCTCGGCCTAGCTTATGCCTTCCTGGGCCGTAAAGAGGAAGCCATTCAAGAAGGAAAACTCGCGGTGAAACTCTATCCCCTATCCAAAGACGCCTACGGGGCACCTCACTATGTAAACAGCTTGGCCATGATTTATACTGTTGTTGGTGAATACGAGGAGGCAGTCAGCCAGCTGGAGTACCTGATGTCTATCCCTTCTGGGGATATTGTATCTATCCCTCTCTTACGATTGGATCCGGTATGGGATCCTCTGCGTGAACATCCGAGGTTCAAGCGTTTACTGGAGAAGTATGCTCAAGATGATTCATGATCAGCTTGAAAATCTCACAATGAAAACCCTTGAAAATCTTGGTGAAGAGGGACCTCAAGCTTAAGAGCCTTTTTTGTAGGGATCGTCCAAAGGTAGATTGGATCCCCATCCACCTCAATCCGCTTGTCAGGCTCCCAGTCATACATGTCCCAGTAATAGGAAACGACTCTTGTTCCAGGTTTTAGTTCTCTCAGAAGCTTTGGGCGAAGCTTCAAGTTGACTGAACCGCTGAGGAAGAGTGCAACAACCGTAGCTTCCTGAATATCCGCTGTGAACAGATCCTCAAGGCGGAAGGTTACACGGTCCATGACTCCAGCCTCACGAGCATTCTGTAGCGATTCTTTTATTCTTATCGGATCGATGTCGATTCCGACGCCAGTGGCTCCAAACTGTTTTGCAGCAGTGATCACAATACGACCATCGCCACAGCCGAGATCGTATACGATATCGTCCTTGTGAACATTCGCGAGCTTAAGCATTTGCTCCACAACGTTCTGAGGGGTTGGCTCATACTCAACGTCTGGCTCCCTTAATTTTTTTTCCTGAGAACATGCAAGAATTGAACTCAGGATGACCAGCCAGAGGAAAAGGAATGTTTTTTTCGTAGGCTTAAGGCCGCAGGGGATGCTGCTTTTCTTTTGAACGCCTTCCACTCTTTCCCCTTTTTGGTGACAGTCTACTAGGGCTTCATCCACTGAAGAAGAACCTCTCGTGATTAGGAAAGTCAAATTATCCGCGTGAATCCTTTTTTCCATTTTAACAGATATTCTTATACGATTTTTTTTAGATAATCGATTTAAAGTATATCATGGCCCAATCCCTGCTTTCCAGAGTCGTTTTCTTGCATAATATACTATCTATGCATCACAGATCCTAGGAGTCTCAGAGTCCTTATTCCCCCTATTCATTTAGGCAACCGTATCCATAATTAAGCGGGTTCAGGCACTCATTTTGATGTATCTATGACGCAGGGAGAGGCCTGTTCCTTTCTTGTTTGACTTCACGCACGCCTGAGAGTAAAATCATTTCGAGATTGTCAGCATTGAAATATCAGCGTCGGGAGGAATCATGCAGAAAGACAGAGATACCAATTGCTATCTGTGTGGAGAGGATTCAGTACACAATTTCAGTTCCGATTTATGGGAATTTTCTTTCTGCGTGGCCAATAGATTTCTCACAATTTCCCATGTTTAAAATTTTATTATGACGGCAAGAGAAACATGAGAGTTAGGGGAAAAAAGCCTATCGACCCTCTAATAAAATTAATTAAAACTCTATTTTCCATCCTTTTGATTTCAACTTTCTTGATTTCTCCTATTAGAGGCTCAGCCCAGAAAACAAAAGAAGCGGCTGAAGCTACAGATTTTGTGTTGGATTTGGTTGCGCTTTATTTGAACGTGGAAGAAACAGATGATGCCATAGTGTGTCTAGAGAAATTAATGGATATATATCCAACAGATTACGATATAAGACTTTACAAGGGAATGGCTCTTTTTAAAAAGCAAGATTATGAGGCCGCCTATAAAGAGTTTCATGAAATTGAGCGAGCGCTTGAATGGGGTAGAAAGTTTGCTCGTTACATTGCATTTTCTTTTAAAAACAAAGGATTACTCTACTTTGGACGAGGGATAACATCGTTAATACATAAAAAAGACTTCAAGGCATCCAAGAATTATTTCGTCTCCGCTTTAAAACATGGATATGAGGAAGCAAACGTCAGATATCTTTTGATTTATTCCTACCTGAGATTGAAAAATTATAAAAAGGCAGATAATGAATTGAATGAATTGTTAGACGGGAAAGAAATGAGTGATGTCGATTACTTCATAAAAGGATATTTGAGTTATGAGCAAGGTCGAGAGAATGAAGCTGTCTTTCTTACGAAAAAGACTCTTGAAATTAATCCAGATTTGATCGAAGCGAAAAAGAATTTGGCCGCCATTCATTACAACAGGGGTGAATGGGAAAAAGCAATTGAAATATGGAAATTGTTAATTGAAAAATTTCCGGAGGATTCTGATTCAAGATTATACATGGCAATGGCCTATTTCCATCTCGGCAGATTGGACGAAGCCAAACAGCAGTTTGAAAAGCTCAATATCTCCATCCCTGTAGAAAATTATAATCTCAAGCAAATTTCTTTAGTTTTCATTCCCTGGAAAGATTGGACTGAGTTCTCCATCAAATACCAAGTCGATTATGAATCCCTTATGGAGCAGAAGAATTTAAAGAAATTAAAACTAAGAGGACATGGACCATCTAGGCTTGCTGCAGTTTTTTTAAACGAAAAAGCTTTGTTTGTCTTGAGAGAGGAAGGAGAAATTGAGGAAGCCGTGAAGATATTAGACCTTGCCCACCATATTGATGATTCAGCCTATTTAGTGAGTTACAATTTGGGGCAGCTTCATTCAAACATGGGAAATGCAGAAAAGGCGGAGGAATTCGCTCGAAAATCCATTCAACAAAAAAAGGACTTTCTAGAGGCATATGATTTATTGGGCAATATTTATTTTAAACAGGAAAAGTATAGGGAGGCCTTGAAAGAGTTCAGTAGAGTGATAGAAATTTCTAAAGACGATGCCCAGGGGTATTACAACTTGGGCTGTACATACTGGGCATTGAAAGATTTGAACAACGCAGAAAACGCTTGGAAAAAGGCGGTTGAGTGTGAGATGCCAGTAACAAAGAGAAAAATGGAAAAGAGGTTTGAACAGGATGGATGGGGCTTCACTGTTATTGTTCGATGGAAGCCTGTCGCTTATCGGGCTCTTATAGCACTCGGCAGTCTGTATGAAACAAAGGGACTCATTGAAGATGCCATCAAGGAATACGATAGAGCCGTGAAGAG
>JASFPJ010000329.1:0-3947 GCA_050116035.1 Candidatus Aminicenantota bacterium
GAGTGAGGGGTCAGGGAGTGTGGGGTCAGGCCTTATCTGGATCTGAAACTCTAAGTGTGATTCTAGGCTTGTCGCATCAATCCTGACAAGGCCTGACCCCATTTACCAATAAGGCCTGACCCCATTTACCAATAAGGCCTGACCCCATTACTCAATTTTGATAGAATATGGATATGAAGAAGAAACAATTGGCCTTAAAGGAAATCAGCCTCAAAGATGAGAGATTTCGAACCTCTTATCATTTTTCTCTCCAAAAGATGAAGCTTTCTCTCGAAGAGATAGGCCTTCTTCACCCGCCTCTCGTCACTCTCCGGGATAATCGTTTTATCCTTGTTTCAGGGTGGAAAAGAGTCCTGGCCTGTCTCGATCTTTCTTTCACTGCGATTCCTGTCTCTATCGTTGAAGAAAAGGACGAGCTGCAAGTATTTTTAATGGCCCTCTATGAGAACCTGGCGATTAGAGAATTCTGCCTGATGGAGAAGGCAGAGGTTCTTGTCCGATTAAAAAAATTTGGAGAAGACGAAAAGAAAATCATTCAACATTTCCTGCCACTCCTCGATATCCCGCCGACCTTATCCCATCTGGATGCCTACCTGGGCTTCTCTCGATTTAAACCAGAGATGAAGAGGGCTATTCACGAGAAGAACATGTCTTTCTCTTCGCTCAAACTCCTTGCAGGATTCACACCTCAGGAACAGAAACTTCTTCTGCCTCTTCTTTTACCTTTAGGCCGGAACAAACGCAGAGAGATTCTTGAAGATTTGCTGGAGATCGCGAAGAGAAATGAAATACCTGCTCAAAACCTACTCCTCTCCGAGGAAATCAAAGCTATTAAGGACTTGGAGACACTCACTCCACTCCAGAAAGCGGATAGAATCCGCGCCCTGTTGAGAGAAAAAAGATATCCTGTGTTTTCCTCATGGAAGGATTCTTTTGATTCTTTATTGAAGAAGATGAAGTGGCCCAGAGAGATCATGGTCAATC
The DNA here is from genome assembly GCA_050116035.1 of Candidatus Aminicenantota bacterium. GTDB lineage: Bacteria > Acidobacteriota > Aminicenantia > Aminicenantales > Aminicenantaceae > SOIA01. The sequence continues at coordinate 985 of JASFPJ010000329.1, forward strand.
CTTCTCCATTTTTCGAAGAAGATAACTTCACCGTTATTTTTTCCTTCGAGAATCAAGAGCAGTTTAAAACCAACCTCCTCAAATTGAAAGAGTTGTCCTCCAGAGATGAGTTTGTCGAAATTTTCAGGTTGAGATAGTTTTCATGGGTAAAGCAGAATTCCTTCCCCACAAGGTCTACATCGAAAAAAAGAGCCTCAACCGTGCTCTCACGAAAAGAATAGTAAAAAATATCGGTCGTGTACCCTTAGAAATCATCAAAGATTCTCAGGATTTTCTCGAAAGGAGAAAGATTTCAAGAGACTCTGTCAAGCATGGTAAGAAGGATCTGTTCATCACTTCCCAGAAAGGAGAATTTGTCAAGCCCTGTCCCTGTACACCCCACACCATCGGATGTAATTATTACATAATCAATCTTGACTTGAACTGTCCTCTGGATTGCACATACTGTATCCTTCAGCATTATCTGTCAGATCCAATCATCACAGTCCACTCCAACCTGGATGATTTGTGGCAACAGCTGGATGTCTTTTTGGGCAACAACAAGGACAGGCCGATCCGCATCGGCACAGGTGAGCTTGGGGATTCGTTACTGATAGACCACTTGACTGGAAACTCAAAAGAATTAATTTCTTACTTCAGGAATAAACGCAACGTTATCTTTGAGCTGAAGACGAAGACAGTCAACATAGAAAATATTCTCGATTCAGAGCCGGCCCCAAACATCGTTATCTCCTGGTCCCTCAATTCATCTAAGATTGCAGAGTCAGAAGAGCAAGGATCTCCAGCACCAGAAGAGAGACTACATGCCGCCCAAAGAGTTGTGGATAAAGGATTTCGAGTCGGATTCCATTTCGATCCTTTGATCCTCTATCCTGGTTGTGAGAAAGACTATATCGATGTAGTCGAAAATTTACTGGACCATATTGATCCAGCAAGAATTGCCTGGATAAGTCTTGGAAGCTTGAGGTTCCCTCCTTCTCTCAAAGAAATCATACAGGAAAGATTCCCTGAGACGAAAATCATTTACAGCGAAATGATCAAGGGAAAAGATGGGAAGCTCAGGTATTTCAAACCACTCCGGCTGGAGCTTTATAAGAACGTTGTCAGAGCTATAAAAGAGATGGGGGGGCGACAGGTTCCGCTGTATTTTTGTATGGAAACGAAATCCGTCTGGCGTGAAGTATTGGGTTGGATCCCAAGGGGAAAAGAAGGTTTAGAAGCCTATCTTTCCTCTCCCCCTGGGAAACAGTAGTATGATTGGCTTCGAAAAAAAAAGGAAGGGAATCTCTTAACGAGTGACTTCTTCCCCTTCAGCCCTGACCTCGGTAATGATTCCGACAATTTCGACGCCAGCGTCTTTTAAGACCTCAGCAATGTCAATGATTTTGCCGTACTCCGTATCCCCATCAGCTCTTATGTATAGCCTGCTGTCACTTGCCGTGAGAAAGGCTTCCTCCACCATGAGTTGAAGATTTTCCATGGTGACTGGTTGCTGGTTCAAAAAAAGACTATAAATGTTTCCGTCTTTTTTGATGGCAAGAATCACTTCTGGATTTTCCGGCATGCTGATTGTGTTGAGAGCGACAGGAAGATCGACGTCAATTCCCGCTTTAATCAGAGGCGTCATAATCATAAAAATGATAAGAAGAACAAGCAGAATGTCGCACAGCGGAACCACGTTGGGTTCAGAAACTACGTCGCTTTTCTTTTCTCCGACTGCAAATGCCATATCTTAAGCCTCCGTCCTTAACACTTTTATTTGGAATTGTCCTTTATATTATCCCTCTGATTCTGCTCTTCTGATGAAGAAGTCAGCAATTTCAGATGCGGTGTTCGACATCTCAGCAGAATAAACTTCAATCCTTGTGCTCAAAAAGTTATAACACCACAGGGCAATAATGGCCACTCCGATTCCGAAAGCTGTGGTAATCAACGCCTCGGCAATACCTTGAGAAACAGCGCCGAGTCCTCCCGAACCTGTCTCAGCCATTCCACGGAATGCGTTAATAATACCCGCGATTGTTCCGAATAGCCCGATGAAGGGAGAAGATGTTGCGATTGTGGCCAGAGTATTCAACCCTCTCTTCAGTTCCTGAGTGAAGATCGTGGAAGCTCTGTCGCAACCTCTTTGTGCTGTTTCAATCTGTTCTTCAAGGGAGAGATTGGCTTCTTTTCCTTCCAAGAACTCCTTGATGCCAGCAGCGGTAACCCGGGCTAAATGGCTCCCATTGTTTTCTTTCTTGGATGAGAGTTTGAGTGCTTCCTGAATTTGACCTTTCTTCAGCATCCCTGCAAGCATTGGGGCGACCTTTTTTGATTTGTTCCTCGCTTTGGCGAAAACCAGTTGTCTCTCGATGAAGAGATAGAGAGAGACGATCGAAAGGAAAAACAAGAGGATTGCAACTCCTTTGGCTACAGCTCCCATTTGGTTCCACATTTGTACTAGACCAAATTCCATTTTTGTACCTCCTTTTTAAGTTAGAAAGCCATTTAAAGCTTTACTTATTTTAATTTAAACGTAACGGTCACCACAAAAATAACGCCTCTGGGCCGGCCGTTGATAATCATGGGCTCATACACCCATTGACGGACCGCATCCGTAGCGGCCTGATCGAGAAGAGGAATGGATTTGAGAACTTTCACGTTCTGCACTCTTCCGTAGATATCTGTGGTCGCTTCGACGATAACAATACCTTCGACTCTTGCCTGGCGTGCGATTTCCGGGTAAATTGGAGGAACTTCTCTGAGAAGTCTGGGTGGTCTGATTTCACCGACAGCTCGTATCGGGGCTTCGACTTCACCGACGACTCCACCGAGGACACCGCCGACGACTCCGCCGAGGACACCGCCGACGACTCCGCCCTCGACTCCGCCCTCGACTCCGCCTTCGATACCGATATCGGAGAGTTCTTCTTCAGCGATTTCGTCTGGTATTTCGACGGGGGCGACGAGTTTACCGGGTT
>JASFPJ010000330.1:0-3931 GCA_050116035.1 Candidatus Aminicenantota bacterium
AAAGGGGCCTGGCCCCTTTTTGTGTCATTGCGAGCTTGCGTGGCAATCTCATAAATTAAAAGAGTAAAGGCCATTTCATCTTACGAGATTGCCGCGTCACTACGCTCCTCGTAATGACAATGAGATGTGTACAATTATTTCACTTAGAGATTGCCATGCAACAATGCTTATCGCCTTGACATAAAGAGTTGTGGATAGTCCTCACTTAAAAAGAATCTGATCCCTATTTCACTTTACAATATTGACGCGTCGTCTCAGCCCTCGCAAACATTCTAAAAAAGTGTTAAATTGAAAATTAAGTAGGAGGCCGAAATAATGATGAAAAAAGTTACTTGTATTAGCTTAATTCTATTCGCCATTCTGTGCTTGATCGACTGCATACAGCAGAGTGATTTTCCCGTTTTGAGTGGGGAGTACTTTGGGCAGAAGCCGCCAGGGCTGGAAGGTGAGCTGTTTGCTTCCGGTATTATGTCCACAGGGATGCGTGAACTGAATGCTGTCTTTTTTCCGGGAGGAAAAGAGGTCATCTATTCGGTAAATGTGGGGCCAATGAAGTGGGCACTCATTATGATAAGAGAAGAAAATGGCCGTTGGACCAGACCAGAGGTCGCTCCTTTTTCTGGTGAACATGGGGGCGTGGATCCGTTCGTCTCCTTTGATGGCCAAACGGTTTACTTTTGTTCTGACAGACCAAGGTCAGGTCAAGGCGAACCGGAGGATGACTACGATATCTGGTACGTCACAAGGACGGACACAGGCTGGTCGAAGCCAGTGAATATCGGACCTCCAATAAACAGCGACACACATGAGTTCTATCCATCACTGACGAGGGAAGGCACGATGTATTTTCAATCTCGACGTGAAGGCGGCTTTGGATACAGCGATATATATAGAGCTAAGCTTGTGGATGGAAAGTATGAGGAGGCGGAACTCTTGCCAGAGCCAGTCAACAGTCCGGATTTTGAAGGAGACGCCCTCATCGCTCCTGACGAGAGTTATATTATTGTCTCCACCTTCAGGAAAGAGGATAACATTGGCCAATCCGATCTGTATATTAGCTTCCGCTCTGAGGAGGGCTCCTGGCTTCCGTTAAAGAATATGGGAGAAAGGATCAATTCTGAAGGGGGAGAGAACTGCCAGATTATTTCGCCCTGTGGGAAATACCTTTTTTATACAAGCAGACAATATGGAAATCTTTCGGGTGTATTTCCGTTGACTTACGAGGCCATCAAGAGGGCTTGGACTGAACCCCAGAATGGGTTTGGAGACATTTATTGGGTAGATGTGAGAATTATTGACGAATTGAGGCCGGGAGAACTAAAGAAATAGAAATCGCATGAAAGCACATGAATAGGGGATTGCATCTCAACATTTGACATTTCAGTTATTGGGATAGTCGCTAAATAATAATAGAGTCAAATAGAATCAAAGGGGCCGCATCTTAACATTTGACATTTTGGAAGAGCGGATAGGTTCTATTGCATTATCTTTTCCAGACAGGGGAAATGATTTGTTTTTTTTCAATTGCCATCTTTAATATCATTATTGCCACACCTAGGGATAGACATACAGCTATGACCGAAGCCTCGATACCACGGCCTCCCCCGGTTATCCATTCAGGACCGGAAATCGAAGGTTGAATCCAACTCGGTAATCTTGTGATTCCCGAGTTGGGCATGCCGAAAATTCCATCCTGAAAGAAATTCCAACCCATGTGAATACCCCAGACCAACCAGATTCTTCGTGTGTAGATGAAAGCCGCCACAAGCAGAATATCAGTAATAATAAGTGCCAGTATCGACCAGTAACTAGTACTCGGATTTGCGGTATGTGCTGCGCCGAATATGGCCGCAACCAGGACAAAGGCGAACCAGGATCCCAGTAATTCCTCAAAAAGCCTGAACAGGACCAACCGGAAGGCCAAGACCTGAAGAAACGCTCCCATCCCGAAAAAGAAAAAGCTGTCGATTATGATTTGTGGAGAGCCTGTCTCTATGACTCTGTAATAGCCCAGAAGAGACATCAAAAGGACCATGAAACCCACTAGAGCGAAAGAAATGAAAAAGCCCCATCCAAGCTCCATAACGCATTTTTCCCTGGAGATCTCATAGGCTTTTCGCTTTTCTACCCATCTGACATACAAGGCGTACAGGAGCATGAAAATCACGATGGAAACCACAGCATCTGCATTGACAAGAATGGAATGAAGAAGACCTGATGAAGAAGAGATGAGATCTGCGATCACATTATTGTGAAACAGCAAAAATGGTGCGATGAATACAGCGACAATCAGAATCCGCACGATTGGAAACTGAATGATTTTCCCTAAGACACTTTTCGGATGAACGCTAGTGAAAAGTTGTTCGCTTTTAATTAACATTTCCTCTCCTCATTAAAGGTTGTCTTCTTACCAGCGATAGCGGGAAAAGTGACGATAGCATGTCCAGAATTCTAAATCAATGCCACTCCTCCAATTCTCTGTTTGTGCTGGGTTTAGCGATATAAATATTATCCTCATTTAAAAATGTCTCGATCCGGACGATTTCGAATCCTGCCTCTTTTAGCTCTTTGACCATATCCTTCTTCCCTGAACAGCCATGTTCTTTCCCCCAATCCACTTTATCCGGGTCGCACTCCACAATGGCCAGGATGCCATCGGGCTTCAAGCTGGGAAGGATGTTCCGGATGAGTGGTACAGGATAGTCCAAATGGTGGTAGACGTTGATCATGAATGCGATGTCCAGAGCTTTGGCCGGGAGTTTCGGGTCCTCTACTTCGCCGACAATGATCTCTACATTTTCAAACCCATCTCGTTTGCATCGCTCCTTCAAGTGATCCAGAGCTCTTTTGTCGATGTCGTTGGCGTATACCTTGCCAGTATCTCCGACTCGGTCAGCGATCCACATTGTCATCCGGCCCCTGCCAGCCCCGACTTCGCCGATGACCATCCCCGGCTTCATTCCGATGACGTCCATGATCTTTACTGGCGGCTGCCGTCTGTTTAGCCCCTTTTCCCACCCTTCGATTTGAAAAGGGCGTTCCTGCGCCAGGAGAAAGGAAATGGCCATCAGTATGCCAAAGACAACTATTCGCCCCATTCGCACTCCTATTATTCTCATCGAAACACCTCCTTAGCCATTCCTAAGAAATGGCTCCTGATGTATGTTGCTAAAGAGAATTTTTCACTAATGATATTGAAGACAAGGCTGTCAATGTGAGCGAACTGCGGCCATCTTACAAAAAGAAATGCATTTTTCCTTAGGAGATTGCCACGCTTTGCTCGCAATGACAGGATCAAGTGAACAAGTCCTTTTAAGAATTCTTAGACATCCCTTATTTTTTCTTTTTAATTCTTTCCAGCATGCTGGCAGCGTTGGTGTTCTGGGGGTTGAGCTTCAGTGATTTCTGATAGTATTCAATGGCGAGATCATTCTGTCCATTTTCCATGTAGGCTTCTCCCAGGCTGTCATAGACATTCCATGAATCCGGATACATCTCGATATTCATCTTGAACACCTCGATAGCTTCTGGGATTCTTTTTCCTTGGAGCAATCGATAACCCAGGCGATTGAATTCCGTCTCATCAAAATAGTATTTTTGCTCTTTTTTGGAGCGTATTTCCCTGTACTTGTCGAGGGCTGACTTGATTCCCGATTCTGCGATTACCTGTTCCAAGAGAGTCGCTGCAGACTGCAATTCCTGGATACGCATCCATGTGAAACGGAGATTTTGTTGGTGTTCACGGCGGAGCTGCTCTTTGTCCAATCCAGATTGTTCGAGATAGGTGAACTTCTTGTCATAAGAGAAACGGTCTTGTATGTCCTCAGCACGGAGCCCTTCTTTTTTAGCCTCATTCAGCCCCACCCACACGTCAACCAGATAATCCCGCCAGAGAGAGAGGAACTTGACAGGCATCCTTCCGTTATGGGTG
>JASFPJ010000331.1:0-3902 GCA_050116035.1 Candidatus Aminicenantota bacterium
CCGCATCGGAGATCACAGATTTTTTAATGAAATTCTACGAACAGATTGGCAAGGCACCGATCAGAGTAAAGAGTCGATACGGATACGCAATAGACCCGATCTTTGAGGGGCTCTTCCTGGCCGCGGTCCTTTTGGTGGAGAAGGGAATCGGAACGGTCAAACAGATGGATGCCATGGCCCAAAGAGCATTGGGCCTTGGAGTCGGTCCTTTTACGGCGATGAATCTGACAGGAGGAAATCCGATAACCCAGCACGGTCTCACCCAGATGCATGAAAAAATCAATTCGTGGTTTCACTGCCCCAGAATTCTGGACAGCCAAGTCTCTATCGGAAGACCGTGGGAGACGGCTATGATGGGTGAAGCGGTTGGTTATAGTGAGAATGATTTCGTAATGGTGTCGAATCTGATTAAAGGGGCAGTCTTTGGACTCGTGTGTGAAATACTTGACTCTGGAATCTCGAATATCGCCGATTTAGAGATGGCAGTCGAGAATGCTCTTGTCATGAATCCGCCTTTTCAGATGATGAACGAGATGGGTGTTGATAAAGCTCTTGGACTTGTCAAAGCGTGTGCGAAGGAATGGCCAGAATTCTCTATCCCTAAAGTACTCGTCGAGCAAGCTCGATCGGGGAAACCCTGGAATATTCCGTTTGTTTTTAGGGAAGACAGGGATGATATCGCTGTTGTCACGATTCGAAGGCCTAAGAATTTAAATGCCCTCAATCTCTTAATCCTGGACCAGCTCGGAGAAGTTTTTACTGGGATAAGAGACGATAAAAAGATTAAGGGGGCTGTCCTGACTGGTTTTGGCGTCAAAGCGTTTGTTTCAGGAGCGGATATCAATGTCTTAGCTCAACTCAAAACTCCCGATGAAGCAGAGGCTCTGGCCTTAAAGGGACAAGAAACATTGAATCTGATTGAGAACTTGGGTAAACCTGTTATCTGTGCCATGAATGGTCTGGCCTTCGGGGGTGGGAATGAGCTGGCCATGGCCTGCACGGCAAGGATTGCCCAGAAAGGATGGGCGGCTCTCGCTGGCCAGCCCGAACCCAAACTCGGTATTATTCCAGGATTTGGAGGAAGCCAAAGGCTGCCACGAATTGTGGGGCTCTTGAATGCGTGGCCCATCCTTCGGACTGGCAATCCTGTCTCTTCGTCAGAGGCACTCAAAATGGGATTAATCCAGGAAGAAGTAGAGGGAGATATCAAAGAGGCGGGCATTGCCTTTGCCAGGAAAGTGATTTCAGGAAAAGTGAAGGTTCCGCCCATACACAAACAACCGTTGGAGATTCCTAAGTCTCTTCCTGAGGTGGACATCGGACATCTCTCCCGGAAGACGGATGAGATTCTTCAGAAGGTCATACTCGAAGGCGCCCAAATGACTCTTGAGAAGGGGCTTAAACATGAAGCCAAGATGCTCGGAGAATGCGTGAGGACTAAAGATATGAGAATCGGGATGGAGAATTTCATGAGATACGGTCCGAAGAAGAATGCGGGGTTTGCCCATGCATGATCAAAAAAATTTTAAAACCCAAAACTTGAAAGCACGAGGTAAAAAATGACTTTACAAAAAGCATTCATTCCTTACGATGCCTACTGGAGCACGCCGTTTTGCCGCTGGCAAGGTAGTTTCGCTCATCTCCACTCAATGGAATTTGCGGCTGAGATTTGTAAGGGAGCGCTGCCCGCGCGAGGAATCGAGCCAAAAGTATTCGACGGCATAATCCTGGGCATGACGATTCCCCAGAAAAACAGTTTTTACGGGGCTCCTTGGATAGCGGGTATGATTGGAGCGCCCGGAGTGACAGGACCTACAATTAGTCAAGCGTGTGCGACATCGGCGAAATGTGTGGCCGTGGCTTCTGAGGAGATAGAGCTTGGCGTGAATGGGACTATTCTCATCGTGACCTGTGACCGGACAAGCAATGGGCCGCATATCTATTACCCAAATCCGCTGGGCACTGGAGGAACAGGGGATAAAGAAGATTGGGTGTGGGACAATTTCGGCAATGATCCCTATGCCCAAAATGCAATGATTGAGACCGCCGAAAACGTCGCCAAGGAGGTGGGTATATCCAAGGAAGAACAGGATGAAGTCACTCTTCTGCGATACAATCAATACCAGGACGCCCTGAAAGATAATTGCGCATTCCTGAACCGCTTCATGGTTGTTCCCTATGATGTCAAAGATCCAACCGGACGAAAAGTGATCGCGACAGTGATGGGTGATGAGGGAGTTTTTCCGACAACGGCTGACGCCCTGGCGAGGCTGAGACCTGTACTTCCCAATGGGACCGTTACCTTTGGAACCCAGACGTACCCGGCGGATGGGAACGCAAGTGTAATCGTATCCACCAGAGAAAAAGCACGCGAACTGAGCCGCGACCCAAATATCGAGATACAGATTCTTTCCTACGCCGAGGCAAGAGCCAAGAGAGGTTTTATGGCCATGTCTATCGTGCCTGCAGCCAAGAAGGCACTTTCCTCAGCAGGCCTAAAAATCAAAGACATTAAAGCGATCAAATCGCACAATCCTTTCGCGGTCAATGACATCTATTTCTGCAGGGAGATGGGGATCAAACCTGGTGATATGAACAATTACGGGTGTTCTCTTATTTGGGGCCATCCTCAGGGTTCAACTGGTGCTCGCTTGATCATTGAACTGATCGAAGAACTGGTTCTCCAGGGCGGTGGATATGGGCTTTTCGATGGTTGTGCGGCGGGAGACACCGCAGCCGCAGTAGTCGTGAAGGTCGATATAAAATAACCTGTTTTGCAAAAGGGCCAGGTTTACTGACTAAATCGTTGAGTAATACTTTTTAGATGTCATTGGGCGGAGTGTGACAATCCCGAGTCCGTATCATTGCGAGCAAAGCTTAGCAATTACAGGACTTTGTTCCATGTCATTGCGAGGAACGGAGTGACGTGGCAATCTCGTAGAGAAAAGTTTTATTATTACAGGAATGAAGATATCCTTTTTATGAGATTGCCACGCAAGCTCGTAATGACACTTTTAAATTTTTCCACAAGAGATTGCCATACTCCGCCCACAATGACACTTTTTTCCTAAAATGTCTTTACAAAAAAAGCTACCTAATTAGTGAGCATAGGCATCAGGGCCCTTTTTTGTGTGATTCCAGATAGAGTAATCCCTTTGATCAGTCCTTTACAATCCGAGATTTTTTCAGTGCGGCCAGTATCTTTTCCGGAGTGATGGGGAGGTCACGGATCCGGACGCCCACAGCGTCATAGATGGCGTTGGCAATGGCTGGAGCTGTGGGCACCAGCCCAGGCTCGGCGACACCCTTGGCTCCAAAGGGTCCGTAGCTATCATCGGTCTCGATAAACTCGAGATCGATAGGGAAGTTCATCTCCTGGACAGTGGGAATTTTGTAATCCCGGAAATTCGGGTTCAGAATCTTCCCCTGTTGAGATTGCAGTTTTTCGTACAGAGCATAGCCCACGCCTTGGGCCAGAGCTCCATATATCTGGCCCTTGAGTCCCAGGGGGTTGAGGACCTTGCCCACATCATGGGCCGCGACCATTCGGAGAATCTTGACCTCTCCGGTCTCCGTGTCCACTTCCACTTCTGCACCCTGGGCTCCATAGGCATAAGTCGCAGAGAGGTTGCCAAATCCTTTCTCAAAGTCAGGACGTTCATTGGGAGGGTCGTAGAAGACTTCTGTGGTCAGCATCTGGCCCTGGGGCCGAAAGTGGATGGTCCGGAGAAGCTTTCCCAGTTCCACGCGCAGCCAGGGCTCCTGAGGTCCGTCCTTGATAAAGATAAACCCATCGCGCAGCTCGAAGCGTTCTCGTTTGGCTGCTTTGAATCCATCAAAATCCGGGGGTTTGTAGCCAGGATTTTTCGTCATGAACTTTTTCAGGTTTTTTTCGACTTCTT
>JASFPJ010000332.1:0-3896 GCA_050116035.1 Candidatus Aminicenantota bacterium
GATCGAGAATTCACCCCCATAGAGATAACTCAGATGGAGGGGCCTGGCATTGAATTCTTCTCCGATGGAATGGAAATCTCTGTAATAGTCAACAAATCCCTGCGCTCCGCTGTTCAGGTCTCCTCCTATGACATAATTTCCTCCGCCCATGAACCAGAGCTCGAGCCGTGACTCGAAAGGCCGACGCTCTAATGGAGTTTCGGGAATGGGCTGGATTTGAGGCTCTTCCTCTTTTTGTTCAGGTTCTGTGATTTCCTCTTTTTTTACGGGCGGTTCGACCTGCACTGGGGGAGGACGATCTGTCACGATGACCGTGCTCTCGTGCACATAGCCTGAGACGTCCTGCCCTTCTTCTATTTGGATTTTAACCAGGTACCATTCGCCTTCTTTTCCTGTGGATTCCAGGCTCGTCCCCTGGGGAACCTGATGAATGATCACGCTTCCGATATCAGGCTGGAGCCTCACGTTGGCCATCTCAGTGACAACTCTGAGTTTGGTTATGGCTTCTTGTCCGTTGGCGTTGGGTAAGAAAAGGAGGGATAAAGCAACCAGGAAGCCGAAAATTCTATTTGTCTTAATCTTCATCCGCATATTCAACATAAAAAAAGGGACAGGCCCCTTTTTTCCATTCGAGATTGCCACACTGCGTTCGCAATGACATTCTTTTTGTTTCTCGCAATGATAAATTCAATTTGCTTCTTATAAAAAAAGGGGATAGGCCCCTTTTTTCCATTCTATACTATCCTCTCTCTCATTGCGAGCGGCAAAAAAGGGGTCTGTCCCCTTTTCTGAATTATAGAGAAGGAAAAACTGAGTGTCAAATCCAGCTTCTCACGTCATATACATAGACCCACTTGCTTAAAATTGAAAAAAAATGGTAATATTATGGAACCTCTGAGGAGGAAACCATGAGAAAAGAATCGAATGCCATAAAACACATGAGTTTTGCTCTCATGTTTGTCTTCCTGTTTTGTTCTGTGAGCTTGTTTTTTGCCGGCAAAGGCCCGAGCCTGAAGTTCACAAAGGACACCATAGATTTTGGAAAGGTTAAACAGGGAAAAGTCCTGACTCATGTCTTTGTGTTCACGAATGAGGGGGACAGCACTCTGACGATCAAAAGAGTGAGGCAATCCTGCGGCTGTACTGCGGTTCTCTTGAAGGACAAAGAAATTCCTCCTGGTAAATCAGGTGAGGTCAAGGTGACCTTCAACACAAGAGGATATGCCAATAAAGTCTCCAAGTATATCTATATTGATTCCAATGACCCGGCACAGCCCAGTAAAAGGCTCACAGTCTCAGCCCTCATAGAGGTTCCTCCTCAGCCCAGGATTGCACTGGACAGGTATTCCCAGGATCTGGGTTTATTCCTGGAAGATGAGGAAGTTCGGGCGAAGGCCAAGATTAAAAATATCGGCGAGCTGGAGTTAAGAGTCAGCTGCTCGCATAAAGATGCCACATTTTACTCTCGAGGCAAGTCGGTTTCTTTTCCTCTGAAAATCCGGGCCGGCAGTGAGACAGAAATCGAAGTCCGGATTCCCCCTCGCAAGAGAAAAGGGATGATCAGGGAATACATTTTGATGAAGTCCAATGATCCCCGGAGACCGACACTCTCTTTTTATCTCAGCGGCTATGTGATCACCAAACAACAGCTCAAAGATCTATTTGCCAAATACAAGGGCATTCTCGATTAAATCCTCAATGACTCAACTGATAGAATGAGGCCAAAGTGATTCTTTTCGCGAATTTTCTCGGTGCAGTGGCCGGAGTCCTCCGTTTTGTCTTGAATTTTTATATGCTGATTGTCATATTTCGGGTCATTCTCTCTTGGGTGAATGTCCCTTCCCTCCGCCCGCTAGTCATCATCCTCCATAATTTGACAGAACCGGTCTTGAGGCCTTTCAGAAGGCTCATTCCTCCAAGAGCACTGGGAGGGATCGATATATCCCCGGTGATCGTGATTCTTTTGATTTATTTCGTGAATTCAGCCATCGTCAGGTCTCTTTCCATTTATGCGGACCAGCTGTTGAAACAGCACACTCTGTATTTTTAGCATATTCTTATCTAAAATCTGCAGGCGAGACTGCGGCTTGAGAGAAAAAGATAAGATTTACTTAACTGTCAACGTCCAACCCCGCGCCCAAAATCCCGGAATAGAAAAATTGGATAGCGGTGAATACAGGGTGCGTGTGCACGCACCTCCCACAAAGGGCGAGGCCAACAGGGAAGTCATGAAGGCGTTGGCCTCCCATTTTGGCGTTCCTCCTTCCAGCGTGAAGATCGTGCGGGGGATGAAGTCCCGGAAGAAGGCGGTCTTGATTGAATTAAATAGAAGGGGATAGATAAGGATGGAGATATACAATCTTGTCAGTTTCATTGGGATTTTTGTCCTGGTCGGGTTTGCCTGGTTGTGTTCCTCCCGGAGGAAAGTCATCAACTGGCGCGTTGTTTTTTGGGGAGTCGGCCTCCAGCTCTTTTTTGCCATATTCATTTTCTGGGTACCGATCGGAGCCAAGTTTTTCCTCTTAGTGAATAAAGTTGTTGTTGCGGTTCTGGAGACCGCCACAGCCGGGACTAAATTTCTTTTTGGCCGTCTGGCTTATCCTTTAGGGACGACGACTGAGACGGGTGAGCCATCTTTGGGGAATATACTCGCTTTCCAGGCTCTCCCCACGATAATCTTTTTTGCTGCCATAATCGGAGCTCTGTATTATCTGAGAATCATGCCTCTTCTCATCAGGGGTTTTTCCTATGTGTTCACCCGGTTGATGCGCATCAGCGGGGCAGAGTCTCTGTGCGCGTCGAGTAATATTTTCGTCGGCGTAGAATCGGCACTTGTGGTTCGGCCGCATCTGAAAGAGATGACTAAATCTGAGCTGGTCACTATCCTTTCCGCATCGATGGGGACCATCGCCTCCACAGTGTTGGCTCTTTATGTTTTTTACCTCCAGGAGCAGCTTCCAACGATTGCCGGCCATTTGATCTCTGCCTCCTTTCTTTCTGCACCCGCAGCGGTCGTCATGGCCAAAATGCTTTACCCGGAGACGGAGAAACCCAAGACTCTTGGCGTGGATGTGAAGCCCCACTATGAGCGTGAGGACAACCTCATCATGGCCATCATTAACGGAGCGACGAGTGGATTGAAGTATCTGGGTGGAATCGTGGCTCTTCTCCTGGCTTTTATCGGGATCGTGGCTCTTTTGGACCTTATTTTGGGGTGGTTCGGAGGCAATTTCAACAACTGGTTTGGCTGGGATTTCGATTGGAGCTTCAGCACCATTCTGGGCTATCTTTCCTATCCTTTTACACTCATATTGGGAGTTCCTCCTGCCGATGCTCTCAAGATTGCCAAGCTGATCGGGGAAAGGACTGTGGTCACGGAGGTCGTTGCCTATCAGGATCTCTCGCAGCTCATGGCTGATGGGGCGCTCGTGCATCCGCGTTCCGCCATCATCGCTTCCTATGCGCTCTGCGGTTTTGCCCATATCGCTTCACTGGCCATATTTGTCGGCGGAATCGGGGCTCTGGTTCCGGAGCGGTTAAAAGACCTTTCTCGGTTGGGTTTCCGGGCTCTCCTGGCTGCGACTCTGGCCTGTCTGATGACCGGGGCTGTGGCGGGCGCTTTCTTCACCAGCGGCTCCATTCTCCTCGGCGGCTAAGGAAAACCAGAAAAAAGGGGACAGGCTACTTTTTGTAACAAAGAAGATAGACCTCTTCTTTTGAAGAAGAAGGACAGTCTATCTCTTTCTTTAATATAGGGAATTAAGGGAGAATCCCCTTTTTTATTTAATAAGGATTCAGTGTCATTGCGAGCGAAGCGCGGCAATCTCTTTGAAAGAAATTATGTTATTACAGGAATGTAGATATCCCTTTTATGAGATTGCCGCGCTTCGCTCGCA
>JASFPJ010000333.1:0-3884 GCA_050116035.1 Candidatus Aminicenantota bacterium
GTCATAAGAGAAACGGTCTTGTATGTCCTCAGCACGGAGCCCTTCTTTTTTAGCCTCATTCAGCCCCACCCACACGTCAACCAGATAATCCCGCCAGAGAGAGAGGAACTTGACAGGCATCCTTCCATTATGGGTGTCATATACCCATTCAATCTCTTTCTCGTCCTGCAGGAGTTTATTCATGACCTCGATCCAGCGGAGCGCATCGAATTCTGCGGAGAAGGCGATAAACAAAGAGCCGCGGAAGAAGAGGTCTCCTGTGAAGAGAAGCTTTTCTTCCGGGCAGTGGATAATGATGTCGTCTCCGGTATGGCGTCCCTCACCGAAATAGATCAGTTTTAACGTTATGTCACCCAGGTCCAGCGTCATACGGTCGCTGAAAGTGATTGTTGGCAGAGTGAGAATATAGTTATCTGCCAGGTCCTCCAGCATGATGGGTTGGGTGCTTATAATCTCGCGGAGCCGTTGGGCATCTTCAGAATTCGGGTCGAGTGTCTTCAACTGGTTTTCCCATTGTTCCAACAAAGATTTTCGGTTAGCCACAAAATCCTGTCTTCCGCTGTCGAATTGACGCATTCTCTCGGGACTGCTTTCGTGGGAGATTATCTCGGCCTCAGCGAAGACCTGGTTGCCGTCTGTGTGGTCGAAGTGAAAATGAGTGTTGATCACGTAGGAGAAATCATTGCGGCCAAACTCCCGCTCGATAATCTTCCTGTATTCGGCAGTCAGAGTCGGGGATTTTCCCGTGTCGATCATCACAATGCCTTTTTGAGTGGCGATAGCAATAACTTGATCTGTGTAGATTTTGCCGCATTTCACGATAAGGACTCGGTCGCTGTAGCGTTCAAAATCAATAGAAAACTCTTCTTCTGCCCATAAGACGGCGCGCGAGGATATTAAAGCCAGGATTAAGAAGATGAAAATAAATCTGCGGAATTTCATCAAACCCTCCTTATTGAAAACAATTGTGCACTCTCATCCTGATATTCATGATCATAGTCCAAGATCCATTGGATATAAAGAAACTCATCCATTTATACGTAGAGAATCTCAAAGAGTTCTCATCTAAAGGGGCCGTCCATTTGAAGGGGCCGCAGTTAAAGTTAGCTCCAAGGAAGGGGTGCATCTCAACATTCGACATTTCTGAAATTGTGAACTGTCCCAGTTTTGCCTTTAAGATTAGTCGAGAATTCCTTGTGTCATTGCGAGCGAAGCGTGGCAATCTCATATGATCAGCACTAACTTCATTCTGAAGAAGACGATTCAAGAGACAACATTTTCTGGATATACTGCGTATAATAAAGAAAGGCTTATGTAGCAGAGAATCGAAATTATTTTTACAAATCAAATTTTAGATATTCGAATATACAGGTATATGAGTACGATTCCCAGGAAAAGGAGATGAACTGTGCTTAAAAACTACATTAAGACCGCTTTAAGAAATATCAGGAAACACCCGGGCTATTCCATTATCAACATTGCGGGCCTGGCTATCGGGCTGGCCTGCTGCTTGTTCATATTGATTTGGGTCCTGGATGAGCTGAGCTACGATAAGTTCCATGAGAATGCTCCCTATCTCTATAGGGTCGAAGAGAATCAGTACTATTCGGGCCGGGTGTACCATGTCACAGTCACGCCCTATCCGCTGGCGCCTGCGCTCAAACAGGATTTTCCTGAAATTATTGAAGCCACTCAGTATGTGGGAGTCGGGGGGCAGTTGATCCGGTATGGAGAAAAGGCCTTTTTTGAAACCGGCATCAGGGCCGTTGCTCCGGCCTTTTTTCGGATGTTCACCTTTCCTTTTATCAAAGGCGACAGCCGCACAGCCCTGGATGATCCCTTTTCCTTGGTTATCTCAGAAGAGATAGCGAAAAAGTATTTCGGAGAGGAGGATCCTATCGGTAAGGTATTTTCAGTCAATAACAGGTATGACATGAAAGTTACGGGCGTCATGAAAAATGTTCCCAATAATTCCTACCTCCAGTTCGATATGGTGCTCCCTTATGCCTTGCTGGTGAAAGTGGGAGCGGTCAGTGACAGTATGGGTTCGAATTCAATATTAACCTTTGTTCAGCTCCAGAAAGGCGCTTCTCTCCAAGAGGTCAATGAGAAGATACGCGGTTTCATCAAGAAGCACGTTCCGGATTCTGTCACCGAGCTCGAGCTGGCTCTGTACTCGCGGATCCATCTGCACCAGTATTTCGGCTACGGAAGAGATATGGGACAGATTAAATATGTGTATATTTTTTCCTTAATAGCGTTTTTTGTCCTGTTGATTGCCTGCATCAATTTCATGAATCTATCCACTGCCCGGTCAGCCAACCGCGCCAGAGAAGTGGGCGTGAGAAAAGTAGTGGGTGCGCTCAAAAGCCATATCCTCCGGCAGTTCTATGGCGAGTCAGTCATCTATGCGTTTATCGCTCTTGTTTTTGCGGTCATACTGGTTGTGCTTCTCATGTCTCCTTTTAATAATCTCTCAGGAAAAGAGCTGTCATTAGGCATCCTTGGGAACTGGCAGATTATCCTTGGATTCATCGGAGTGACTCTTTTTACAGGGCTTGTGGCGGGTAGCTACCCGGCGCTTTTTCTCTCCTCTTTTCAACCGGTCAGGGTGATTAAGGGAAGCCTGAAATCTGGAGGAGGGAATTCTCTGTTCAGAAGGATACTTGTTGTTGTCCAGTTTGCGCTCTCCATCTTTTTAATCATCGGGACGGTGGTTGTTTATAACCAACTCCAGTACATGAAAAATAGAGATGTTGGATTTAACAGGGAACAACTGGTGTATATTCCGATGAGAGGACAAACAGGAAGATTTTACACAGCGCTCAAGGATGCGCTCGTGAGGGATCCTCGGGTTTTGAATGTGACCGGATCGACTCACAGGCCCTCTAATATCGGGAGCAATTCCAGCGGTGCGGATTGGGAGGGAAAAGACCCGGACCAGGTTGTGTTGATCGGCAATAGCAGCGCTGACTATGACTACATAGAAACCATAGGTATTGAGCTGACAGAAGGGAGAAGTTTTTCCAAAGAATACGGCACAGACCAAACTGAAGCCTTTATCGTCAATGAAGAAGTGGCGAAACTCATGGGAAAGAAGTCTGTGGTGGGAGAAAGGTTTTCCTTTGCTGGCAGAGATGGAAAGATTATTGGTGTGATGAAGAATTTTCATTACGAATCCCTTCGGAATAAGATAGAACCGCTGGCCATGTACATGCGGCCGCCTGATCAGGGATTTAATTACACTCTGATCAGGATTCCCTCTGAGAACATATCAGCTTCTCTGGATTTTGTGAAAGAGACCTGGCAGAAGATTGTCCCCGGCTTTCCATTCGAATACAGATTCCTGGTTGATGATTTTGAATATTACTACAGGTCTGAGGAAAGAATGGGGGATCTCCTCAAGTATTTCTCGATCCTTGCGGTGTTTATTGCCTGTCTTGGGCTTTTTGGATTGGCCTCGTTTACCGCAGAACAGAGGACCAAGGAGATCGGAATCCGCAAGGTGCTCGGAGCCTCCGCTTCTCAGATTACGCTGTTGCTGTGCAGGGAATTTTTTGTCCTGGTCCTGCTGGCTAACCTTATTTCCTGGCCTGTGGCGTATTTTATCATGAGAAACTGGCTTCAGGATTTTGCGTACCGGACCAGTCTGGGAGTGTTCACGTTTGTGCTGACCATGGTGCTGGCATTGGTCATCGCGCTGCTGACAGTCAGCTTTCAAGCGGTCAAGGCAGCTGTCGCTAACCCGGTGGAAGCCTTAAAGTACGAATAAAAAAGTAGCCTGTTGTACGTGCTCAGTAATTTGGCAACATTTTTTACATGTCATTGCGAGCGAAGCGTGGCAATCCCTTTGAAAGAAATTATGTTATTACAGGAATGAAGAT
>JASFPJ010000334.1:0-3880 GCA_050116035.1 Candidatus Aminicenantota bacterium
CGCTGCATTCGAAATTTAAGGAATAGGTGGAAAAAGCATTAGGCTCTGTCTGTGAGTTTTAATTGTTATTGCCAAGTCAAGGTATTATAATTTGTTTTCTTCCGCTGCAGGATTATTTTCAGTGTGACTTGACAAAAGGAGAAGTCAGCAGAAATGAAAAAAACATTCATCCTTATCCTCAGCTTTTATTTGATCATTTCTCTTCCTGCATTCTCGAAGGAGAAAGGTCATCTTTTCGTCATTGGAGGGGGGCGTCGGCCAGTCAGCATGATGAAGAAATTTATCGATTTGGCTCAAAATGCCAACAGCGGGAAGATTGTTATATTTCCCATGGCCAGCAGTGTGCCTGCCGAAGTCGGCCCTGAGCAAGAAAAGCGGTTCAAAGAGCTAGGAGCCAGAGATGTGGAATTCCATATTTTAACCAGGGAGCAGGCTTTCTTAGAGAAAAGCGTTGCGATTTTGGATGATGTTGGAGGAGTATTTTTTTCTGGCGGAGTTCAGTCTCGCTTGACCGCGGTTCTCATCGATACACCTGTTCATAAAAAGCTTATCGAGCTCTACAGGAAGGGAGCTGTGATCGGCGGAACGAGCGCTGGTGCGGCGGTGATGAGTGAAGTCATGATCACAGGCGATGAGAAAAGAGAAGTGCAGGAAGGGCATGCGTTCGAGACTCTTCAAGCTGATAATGTGGTCACTATCCGAGGATTCGGGTTTATACAGAGTGCCATCATCGACCAGCATTTTATCAGGCGGAAGCGGCACAACCGGCTCATCAGCCTAGTGGCGGAGAACCCGGAGCTTCTCGGAATCGGGATTGACGAGTCGACAGCGATCGTCGTCAATCCGGATGATACGTTTGGAGTTTTAGGAGAGCGGAGTGTCGTCGTCTACGATGCATCCCAGGCGCGGATTCAGTTCAGTCCCTCCCACCTCATCGGTGGTTCGAACTTCATTATGCACATCCTCAAAAACGGAGACAGGTTCGACCTGAAGACAAAAAGGATCATAAGACAATGAAGTTGAAAAAGGTCAGACTGCCTCATACTCTTGTCTTGATTTACGCGATGGTGGTCTTGACCGTCATTGCCACCTGGATTGTTCCCGGAGGCGAATACGATAGGGTGGAAAAGGAGGGGAGGACAATCCCTGTCGCAGATTCATTCCATTTTATCGAACGGCAGCCTCAGGGGATAGGTGCTCTGTTCATATCTCCGATCAAAGGCTTTATAGAAGCCTCCTATATCATCGTTTTCATCTTCGTCGTGGGCGGCGCTTTTGCTGTTATCCAGAAAACCGGAGCCATTACGGCTTTCATCAACAACCTTGCTCTGAAATTCGGCGAGAGCAAGGCGCTGCGTGTCCTGTTGATTCCTGTCACCATGATCATTTTTTCTCTGGGAGGAGCGATCTTCGGTATGTGCGAAGAGACAATGCCTTTCGTGCTCATCTTTGTTCCTCTTGCCCTTTCTCTTGGCTATGATACCATTGTCGGCGTTTCCATTCCTTTTGTGGGAGCGGCTGCCGGTTTTGCAGGAGCTTTTTTCAATCCATTCACAGTCGGCATTGCTCAGGGGATTGCCGGGCTTCCCCTTTATTCTGGGATGGGCTACCGGATAATCATCTGGGCCTTGGGAACAGCGGTGGCTGTCTTCATTGTCATGCGTTACGCTTCACGGGTTCTGAAGAATCCGAAAGTCAGCCCCACTTATATAGAAGACCAGGAGCGGAAAAAGAGCATGAATCTGGATATTGCGAATAAGGAGGAGATTAAGCTCACAGGGATTCACAAGCGAGTGCTCATTCTTTTCCTCTTGGGGATGGCTCTTCTCGTTTTTGGGATTCTTCACTACAAATGGTACATCAATGAGATCGCAGGCCTTTTTCTGGCATTGGGGATACTTTCTGGAATTGTCGGCAGACTGAAGTCCGAAGAGCTGGCAAGGTCTTTTGTCGATGGAGCCAAGGATATGATCAATGCCGCTCTGATAATCGGTTGTGCCCGGGCTATCCTTGTTGTGGCCATGGACGGGAAGATTCTGGATACTACACTCTACACCATGGCCAAGGCTATTTCGAATTTCCATCCGATCATTTCTTCCCAGCTGATGTTCATTTGTCAGTGCATCATAAATTTCTTCGTCCATTCGGGGACAGCCCAAGCCGCTTTGACTATGCCGATCATGGCTCCGCTCGGAGACTTGGTAGGGATCACTCGACAGACAACGGTTTTTGCTTTTCAACTGGCAGAATACATCAATCCTGTGCTCCCTACATCAGGAGTGACCATGGGAGTCCTGGGGCTTGCCAGACTGAAATGGGAGAAATGGGCGAAATGGCTCATTCCGCTTCTCATCATCTGGATGATTTTTGGTTTCCTTTCCCTCATCCCGCCTGTTTTGATGCACTGGGGGCCTGCCTGAGCTGAATATTCTGTCCAACCTTAAGTGGTGTTCCTGTTTAGAGTTTCAGTTCCTTCTCAATCCCGAATTGAAATCTTTTCATTCCGGAAAGGAGCCATTTGAACAAAGAAAAGCACGATAAATATTTAAATAGAGGTATCATACTCGAACATTTGTCTGTTACTGAGTAAGGTCTCCAATTTAAATCTTTCACCAAAAAAATTCTTCAAGAGAGAGGTGCGTTTCAGGTTCATGCTGTAAAGTTATTTTACTCTGACAACTCTTGCTTACTTTTTTACGTATAAATAACCGAATGCCTGTTCATTCACGTGAACTGATTGATGGAGAGGAGAAAACGTGGATAGACAGCGGCTGCTTTTAGGTTTTCCCCTGGATTTTTGGTTTCAGGGATGAACAGGAAAATTTATATTTAGGTTTATCGGCTCGTGTGAGAATGGCTTTGTTTGAGTTAAAGGTTCGATTCCCTGGCATAAATATTGGCATGGAGATTGCATGAGTTCACATTTAAAGTCTCGTTCTGGCTCGAATGATTTTCCCGGCCAGGATGAAAGAGCCTGTTCAGGATTAGACATGAAGGTTTTTGGAATGAGAGTGAAAGTTTCGAAAATCACAGAGAGGAGAACACATTGAAGAACTTTTTGTGTCTCAAGAAAGGGATGATATTCGGACTGGTTTGGCTCGTGAGTTTATCCGGATTTGCGGCTCCTTTGGCCCAGGAAACGCAGGAAAAACCAGAGAAGAAGGAAAAAATCGAGGGAGCTCATTACACGATCTCTGCGGCCACATCAGAGATTAAGGTGGATGGAGTGTTGGATGAACAAGCTTGGGAGGATGCAGCTGTCATCAAACTCCCTTATGAATGGCTCCCAGGAGATAACATCCCCGCGCCGGTGGATACGGACTGTTTGGTCACGTTCGATAAGAAATATTTTTATGTCGGATTCCGGTGCTTTGACCCGGAACCCTCGAAAATCCGGGCCCATCTGATGGACAGGGATGCGATAGACACGTTTATCCAGGATGACCATGTCGTCTTCATGATCGACACGTTTAACGACGAGCGGAGGGGATTCCAGTTCAGGGTCAATCCCCTCGGCGTCCAGGCTGATGCAAATTTCAGCGAGGCGGAAGGCTACGAGGATTTTTCCTGGGATATTATCTGGAAATCAAAAGGGAGAATCACTGAATGGGGCTATGCAGTTGAGATCGCCATCCCCTTCAACCAGCTCCGTTTTGCCAAAAGCGCAGAGGCTCAGACTTGGGGATTCGGTGCCGAGCGCTCTTATCCGCGTTCGGTCCGTCACAGATTGACATCGCACAAGCGGAGGAGGGACATCGCCTGTATTCTTTGCCAGCAGAACAAGATCACCGGACTCCAGGATATGACACCCGGGTTAAACATAGAGATCGCACCGACTTTGACGGCGAACCGGACAGATACGAGGGATCCCTTCCCAGGA
>JASFPJ010000335.1:0-3867 GCA_050116035.1 Candidatus Aminicenantota bacterium
CGGATCCGGTTCAAGGATATGATGAGCCGGCTGGAGAGGATTGGACAGTCCGAGGGAGCGACAACTAAAAAAAAGGATTTGTGATATAATAAAATAACAAATTTATTTAAGTGAGGGCTAAAATGAGATCAAAATCCTTAAAAATTGTTTCTGCCAGCTTGTTCTTCCTCTTCCTTTTCTCCTGCCTGACGATAAACATCTATTTCCCAGAAGCTGAGGTACAAAAAGCGGCCGAGGAAATAGTGGATGAAATCAGAAAAGAAGCAGAGGATAAGGATAAGAAGGACAAAGATTCTCAGATGGCTGAAATGGAACAGGCGATGAACCGCGGGGGCGGATCATTCTCGCTGATTTCGTCTCTCTACGCTCAAGAACCGACTGATATCTCGACTCCGAAAATCCGGGCTCTTAAACAATCCATGAAAGACAGGTTCCCGAAACTCAAACCGTTTTTCGCGAAAAGTAATGTCGGTGAAGGAAACGATGGATTCGTTAAAGTCAGGGATGAATCCGGATTGAATTTGAAAGATAAGGCTATGCTGCGAAACCTGGTGAAAGACGAGAATAACGACCGAAAGAATATGTATGCGGAAGTGGCGAGAGCTATGGAAATTGAGGCCAGTCAGATTCCCAAAATCCAGAAGATATTCGCGGCCCTGTGGATTAAAGAAGCAGAGTCCGGATGGTGGATTCAGAGAGAAAATGGAGAGTGGGCTAAAAAGTAGTAGTTGACGAGTCTCCCCATTTTTGACAGGAAGCCGCTTTTTATTCATTTGAAAAAATAACCGGGCGTGTTTCCAACCAAGCAATCTTACATGGATTATTGAGGGTACGTGGATTATTCACGAGTCGTGTTTAGAGGAGTCAAGCATGAAAAGAAAGAAGAGAAGACACCTTAAAGAGGATGAATTTGTATCTGTAGTCAACAAAGTTGTCCATTATGTCCGGGACCACTCAAAAGAGCTCATGACTCTGTGTGTTATGGTCCTTGTTCTTGTTCTGGTTTTTTTTGGAGTGAAGTATTTTTCCGGTCAGAGTCAAAAAAAAGAGGGCCGGAGGCTTGTCCAGATTCTTGATCTTCAGAGTGATTTGAACAATAAACCAGAGAATTTGGCCAAGCTTGAGGAGATAGCCGGAGGCGGCAAGTTCACTCGATTGGGATACATCTACCTCTCTTCATACTGGATAGAGAACGGAGATCTGGAAAAAGCGCAAGCTTTTCTTGAGATGATACCGAAAAAGCCGAGGGATATCATCTTCTACCAGGCCCAAGATCTGTTGGGTCAGATTCATTTCAAACGGAAAGATTATGATAAAGCCATCGAAATATACAGGGCGATCGAGGAAGATGATCCGGAGAGCTATTCTCTGGATGTCGTGCTTTTTCACAGGGCGGAAGTTCATGAGGAAAAAGGAGAGACTGACGAGGCCTTGGCACTGTACAGGAAAATCCAGCAGGAGTTCTCCCAGA
Organism: Candidatus Aminicenantota bacterium; assembly: GCA_050116035.1. Lineage (GTDB taxonomy): Bacteria > Acidobacteriota > Aminicenantia > Aminicenantales > Aminicenantaceae > SOIA01. The sequence goes on from JASFPJ010000335.1 coordinate 1,472, forward strand.
CATATTATGGATTTGATGCATCTCAAAAGGTGAGTCAATTAGAATCAAAAAAATAATCTATTGTAAATTCAGAGAAAAAGGATATAATATCTTGTTAATTTAACGAGGAGGAAATAAATGGCTTTAAAGATCACTGAAGAATGCATTAATTGTGCGGCTTGTGAGCCTGAATGCCCGAATGATGCCATCACCATGGGAGATGAAATTTACGAGATCGATCCTGAAAAGTGTACTGAATGTGTTGGGCATTTTGAAGAGTCTCAGTGTGCCGCAGTTTGTCCTGTGGATTGCTGTGTTCCAGATCCCGAGCATAAAGAGTCAAAGGAGGAATTAGAAGCCAAATTCAAGATGCTCACAGAAGAGTAGATTTTTTCTTACTTGTGTAATTTAACTTGAGATAGGAGTGATTTCGGTCACTCCTTTTTTTTTATTTGACAGATGGAAGAAGAAAAAACAAACGAGATAGAGGGAGAGATTCAGGGTCCTCCGTTTTCTCTTAAAAAGAATATCTGGATCAACATCCTCCTATTCGTCGTCACAGTGTTCTCCACGTTTTTTGTGGGGATATCTCTGAGCATCAATTATCTCTACACTGATGCTCTCTCTCAAGATACACAAATTCCTGTAACGGTCGAGATGGTCATGGATCCACAAGTCATAACGTTAAGTCTAATTTATGTTGTTGTGCTTCTCGGAATTTTATTGGGCCATGAATTCGGTCATTTTTTGACCTGCCGGCATTACAGGATAAATGCCACCCTTCCTTATTTCATCCCGGCCCCAACGCTGATCGGAACCCTGGGTGCCTTCATCAAAATCAAATCCCCCATTACCAGAAAAAAGCAGCTTTTTGATATTGGGGTTTCCGGGCCCTTAACAGGCTTCATCCTCGCTGTCCCAGCGTTGGCCTATGGCCTTTCTCTTTCAAAGGCTGTTCCTCCTAGTTTTCAAGAAGGGGAATTCGTTTTTGTTTTCGGTGAGCCTCTCATCCTGAAGCTATTTGGAGCTCTGATTTTTAAGGATGTGCCTTCCGATTACAGTGTCTTCCTCCACCCTGTTGCGTTTGCAGGCTGGGTGGGGATACTTGTCACGTCATTTAACCTCTTTCCTGTTGGACAGCTTGATGGAGGCCATGTGTCTTACGCTCTCCTGGGGGAGAGGTCTCGTCAATTCGGGAAGTTTATTCTAGTCGTTTTTGCAATCATGGGATTTCTTTTCTGGATAGGATGGTTCATCTGGGCGTTCCTCCTCACGTTTCTCGGATTGAAGCATCCTCGGATTATTGATGATGCGGTTCCATTGTCTCCACGGCGAAAATTCGTCGGATATCTAATGGTTTTGATATTCATACTTTCCTTTATTCCGGCTCCCATCAAGGGATATAATTTTTTCGATATTGTGAAGGCTTTCCGGTTCTAAGGCATCCAAGTCGCTTTCTCCATTCCCTTAATCAGATTCGTCCAATTTATCATTTATTGACTAGTTTTGACGACGAATCAAATGAAAAAGAGAGAAAAGTTATTAACAAATTCTGTGGAAAAATTGTGGAAAAACGCACATATTATTAGCCAAATTTTAGGATTCTCTTATATATATGACAATTTGCACAAAAAGTGGTCACGCCTGTTAAGTGATTGATAATAATATAGTTATGAAGGTGTTGAAAACAAAGTAATTACAGGGACAAAAAATCATCACACGAAAGTGGTGATGTACGGAAGGATGATAGAATCATCTGAGTTTCCTGTTGAAGAGATGATTTTAGCAGCCATTGTCGTTTCATCCATCCCTGAATACCCTGACTCATTATCTAAGTAACGTCTAGCCCACACAAAATGGAAGGGAACTGATTTATTTATTTTGAACTCTTATTCTTTTTTATCTTGTTGAGGGCGTAGGCAATTTGTCCGATGGAGAGTGACTCGTCGTTGGGAGAATAGTTCATTGGCCGGAGGATAGTGAACCCTTTTTTCCTCAGAAGAGCTGTCGCTCTATGCAGCAGCTTTTTATTCAAGAAAACACCTCCGACAAAAACCACGGTATTGATATTCCGTTCTTTCCTCGCTTTTTCTGCCACAGAAGCGATCACTCGAGCGATAGTGTTGTGAAATTTTGATGAGACAGATGAGACCTGGATGTTTTGTTCCAAATCCTTGACCACCGATCGGATGGTCCTGGCAAAGGAGACCTGAAAAGGGGCAGAATTATTTTGGATGGAAAAGTCGTAGGTTTGGTTTGTGCCTTCGTCGGCAGCGGATTCCAATCTCATGGGGGCTTCCGCTTCGAATTCAACTTCTAACGGCGAGAGACCCGTGAGAAAAGATACTGCATCGAACAACCTGCCGCAGCTTGATGTGAGGGGGCTGTTAATACTCCGTTCGATCATGCTCATGACG
>JASFPJ010000336.1:0-3862 GCA_050116035.1 Candidatus Aminicenantota bacterium
TCCTCAAAAGCTCGTCATCATCCTGGACCACGTCGTGCCCGCTTCGAGCGAGAAATACGCAGCGAACCATAAGACGATCAGGGAATTTGTGGCTGGGCAGAATATTCCGAATTTTTTTGATGTCCCGGAAGGAATCTGTCATCAAGTTTTTTCAGAAAACGGATTTGCTCTTCCCGGGAAATTGATACTCGGTGCGGATTCCCATACCACAAGTTACGGCGCCTTCGGAGCTTTTTCTGCCGGAATCGGACGATCGGAAGTCGCGTCTCTCTGGGCCACGGATGAGATCTGGCTCAAGGTGCCTGAAACAATAAAGGTAGAGATCAACGGCACTCTTTCCTCCGGAGTCTATGCCAAGGATGTTATTCTAAAAATAATAGGAGATGAAGGGGCGGACCGGGCGAACTACAAGGCCTTGGAATTTGCAGGTGATGTAGTGAGGGGATTTAGTCTTGCCTCTCGTCTGGTTTTGGCCAACATGGCTGCTGAGATGGGAGCCAAAAACGGGTACTGTGAGCCGGATGAGAAGACCGTTCAATGGCTTGAAAACCGCGCCAAGGATGACTATAGTGGAGTGACTTCTGATCCGGATGCCAATTACGAGGCTGTCCTCGAGTATGATATCTCTTCTTTGGAGCCCCAGGTGGCCTGCCCCCATACCGTGGATAATGTCAAACCCATCCACGAGGTGGAAGGAACCGGTTTTCACCAGGCGCTTATCGGGACATGCACCAACGGCAGGCTTGAAGACCTGGAGGTGGCCGCCGGAATTTTAAAGGGAAAGAAAGTTCATCCCCAGGTGAGAGTGCTCATCATCCCTGCCTCAAGGCAGGAATACATGCGGGCCTTGCAAAAAGGAATCATCGAAATTTTCGCAGAAGCTGGCTGTCTCGTTCTCAACCCGGGTTGCGGCCCGTGTTTGGGAGCCCATCAGGGAATCCTGGCTCCCGGGGAAGTGGCTCTGAGCACGGCCAACAGGAATTTCCGTGGACGGATGGGAAGCCGGGACTCTGAGATTTACCTGGCCTCTCCGGCAACAGTCGCTGCCTCTTCGATCAAGGGGAAAATCGCAGACCCGAGGAAGTCTCTATGAAGAAGGGAAGAGTCTGGAAGTATGGGGATGATGTCAACACAGATGTGATTTTTCCTGGAAAGTACACCTACTCTGTCTTGGAGCCTGAAGAGATGGCCCGCCATGCGCTTGAAGATTTAGATCCTGATTTTGCAGGGAAGGTCAAATCGGGAGACGTGATCGTGGCTGGCCGGAATTTTGGATGCGGGAGCTCGAGGGAACAGGCGGCTACGTGCTTGAAATACGCAGGTGTTCAGGCGGTGATCGCCAAATCTTTTGCCCGGATTTTTTTCCGGAATGCCATCAACCAGGGATTGCCCGTGCTGCAGTCAGAGGAGGCGGTGGACAGCATCCAAAACGGAGAAGAAATAGAAATCGATTTTGCTTTGGGAAAGATAAATACGGAAAAGGGAGTTTTTGCGTTCTCACCCTTTCCGGATTCGGTTCTGGGGATACTGAAAGAAGGAGGGCTCATTCCTTACACGAGGAAAAAGTTAAAAGGGAAAGAATAGAGGAGGTTTTGATGCCAAAATACAGGATCGCTGTGCTGCCCGGAGATGGAGTGGGAAAGGAAGTCGTAGAATGCGCCATGATTGTGCTGGAGAAGACCGGGCTGGATGCCGAATATGTCGAGGGAGACATCGGCTGGGAATTCTGGTGCAAGGAGGGGAATCCTCTTCCGGACCGGACCACTCAAATGCTCAAGGAGACGGATGCCTGTCTGTTTGGAGCGATCACTTCCAAGCCCAAAGAGGATGCGCTAAAAGAGTTGGATCCCTCTTTAAGAGACAAAGGGTTGTCTTACTTCAGCCCGATCGTCCGCCTTCGGCAGGAATTCGACCTCTACACGAACCTCAGACCCTGCAAGGCCTATGCGGGGAATCCGTTGAATTACCGAGATGACGTTGACCTGGTTATCTTCAGGGAGAACACAGAAGGAATGTACGCGGGGGTGGAGTTTCATCCGCTTCCAGAGGAGGTCAGACAGGCTCTTCTTGTTCATCCCAAAATGGCTAAGTTTAAAGGTCTCCCTCTCGAGGAGATCGCATTTTCGACAAGAATCATGACCAAGAAAGCCTGCACGAGGATTTTAAGAAGGGCCTTCGAGTATGCGCGGAAAAAGAAACGCCGCTCTGTGACCCTCGTGGAGAAGCCCAACGTGCTGAGAGAAACCGGAGGTTTTATCCTGGATATTGCCAGAGAGATGGCGAAGGAGTATCCGGATGTCGAATTCTGGGAAGCGAATGTGGATGCCATGGCCATGTGGCTGGTGAAAAATCCCCAGGACTACGATGTCCTGGTGGCGGAGAATCTCTTCGGGGATATCATATCCGACCTGGCCGCACAGCTTGTCGGAGGTCTGGGTTTTGCCTGCAGCGGGAATATCGGGGATGATTACGCGGTGTTCGAGCCCACGCATGGCTCAGCGCCGAAATACACCGGGCTCTACAAGGTGAATCCGACGGCCATGCTCCTCGCCACAAAAATGATGCTCGAATGGCTGGGAGAGGAAAAAACGGCTGGCAAGATGGAAGCGGCGATTGCCCGTGTGATATTGGAAGGGAAAGTGAGGACCTATGACCTGGGTGGAAAATCGACCTCCCTGGACGTGGCTCACGCTGTGGCATCAAAACTCTGAACTGAGATAAGAAATGGGTCAGACAATCATCGAAAAGATTATCCAGAACCACACTGAAGAGGAAGTTCAGCCGGGCAAGATTGTCTGGATGGATCTGGACGTCCGGTCGGCCCGGGATTTTGGGGGCCCTAACGTGGTCAGAAACTATGAACGGGAATTCGGGAATGCTCCGCTGGCGGATAAGAAGAAGACTTTTTTCACTTTTGATCTCTGCGTACCTGCCTGTTCGTTGAAATACGCGGACAACCAGCAGGTGTGCCGTGAGTTCGCGAAGAAGATGGATTTCAAGGTTTTTGACGTGGACCGAGGAATCGGATCTCATGTGCTGATCGAAGAGGGACTGGCGCAGGCAGGTTCGACTGTCGTCGGAACAGATAGTCATCTGAATATCCTTGGAGCTGTGGGATGTTTCGGCCAGGGCATGGGAGATGTGGATATCACTTTTGCCTTTAAAACAGGAAAGACGTGGTTCGAAGTTCCTGAAACACTCAAGATTGTGATCAAAGGAGACTATGATTTTCCGGTATCAGCCAAGGATTTGACTCTGTATATATTGAAAGAGTTAGGAACACTCAAAGTCGCCTTAAAGGCGGTGGAGTTTTACGGAGAGGCGGTTCAGAATCTTTCCCTCTCGGGCCGCGTCACTCTCTGCAGCATGGTGACGGAGATGGCCGGGATTATCGGATTTGTTCCAGAGTGTGGTGATTTGTTCAGGAATGAGATGGAAAGGCTTTCCGGTTCGAAATTTTCCCCTCTTCAAGCGGATGAGGATTCCGTTTATTCTGAGGTGCTGGAAATCGATATCAGTGGGATTTCTTCTCAGGTGGCGGCTCCGTATTCGCCGGATAATGTTCAGGATGTCTCCAAGCTCAAGGGAGTTAAGATTGACACAGGATTTATCGGCTCCTGCACGAACGGACGAACCGAGGACCTGGCTGTGGCGGCCCGAATATTGAAGGGCCGGAAGATCAAAGAAGGTGTGACCCTGAAAGTGGTTCCGGCCACCAATCGAGTGTATGAAGAGATACTTGAGAAAGGCATCCTCGAAGACCTTTTCCGCAGCGGTGCCATCATCAGCAGCCCAGGCTGCAGTGGGTGTGCCGATGGCCACATCGGACTGACCGGAAGAGGGGAGGTTCAGGTCAGCACAG
>JASFPJ010000337.1:0-3844 GCA_050116035.1 Candidatus Aminicenantota bacterium
ATCCCTGTCGGAAACGAAGTAGATTTTGTTCTGGAACCAGATGGGATGCTGATCGGTTCCGGGAAAATTGGTCAATCTTTTTGACACATCTTTGTCAAGGTCGTACATCCAGATATCCTGGGCCATCCCTCCTTTGTACCGTTTCCATGTTCTGAATTCTCTGGCGATAGGTGTGTAGGCAATTTTTTTTCCATCCGGAGAAAATGTGCCTCCGCCAGCCTCAGGGATTTGAAGAGGTTTTTCAAGGCCTTCATTGATACTGACAAGAAAGTATTTTCCGCGTCTTTGCCCGTAAGGAGTTCTGTTCGCTCTGACCAGAATATTCTGGCTGTCAGGAGTCCAATCGAGAACCTGGTAATCGAAACCTCCTCTGGGCGGCATCATTCCCACATCGTTGTAATAGGTGAGCTGTGTGGGAATACCTCCGTATATGGGCATGATGTAAACCTGACGGGAGCCTGAATATTCGGCCGAGAAGGCTATCCATTGTCCATCGGGTGATATTTTGGGGAAGAGTTCTAGACCTTCATGGGAAGTAAGCTTTTGAGCGACTCCACCCAGCGAAGAAACTGACCATATATCTCCGGCGTAGACAAAAACGATCAGGTGTTTGTTAATGTCAGGAAACCGAAGCAGCCGCGAATCATTGATGGCAAATGCTGAAGTGATTAATCCAATGCACAGTGAAAATATGAGGATTGTTTTTTTCATGTGTCCTCCTTTCGATACGAGTGAGTATCAGAGAATATATAAAAGGAGAGAAGAATCGGACTTCTGCTCCACCTGGATTGTCCATGAAAGATTTGGCTTAAATAAAGATAAAGTAAAACGGGGATTTTTGAGGTACACAACTCATAATTTTTATATTTTTTCAGAGATTTTAACAAGCTCTTTTTAGGGGACGTTCCCCAAGGTACTACCTTAGCCTACTCAGTCCATCTACAATATATCATTTTTTAAGGGACAGGTTAAAATAGAGAAATGGATTAGCTAAGGTGGTACCTTGGGGAACGTCCCCATGTTTTTTTCACCCCATTTTCACTTTTTTTATAACTGCCAGTTATAATTTTGGCTTCTGTTTGACAATTCACTAACTCAGAGTTATATTTGTTTGAAATTAGCGTTCAGGGAGCAAAAAAATGCCAGGAATCCTTGGGACACGATTGAGAAGAGAAAGAGAAACCATGGGAATCACTCAAGAGACTTTGGCTAGAGCTGTGGGGCTTTCCAGTGAATTCATCTCTCTTCTTGAATTAGGAAAAAGAATGCCGAGCCTCGAAACTCTAACCACGCTTTCCGATTTTTTTAAAAAGGATGTGTCTTTCTTTTTAAAAGAAAAAGAAGAAGCTTTTAATGTGCTTCTTCAGGATGAAAGAGTGGATAAGAAAGCAAGGGCCGGGCTGAGAAAGTTCAAAAAATATTGTGAAGAATACATGCACCTTGAAGATCTGACCGGGCGTCGCATCGAGTTGGCTCCGCTCTACAGCCATCCCTCTGCAGAGGCCATGGCTGATGAGGAAAGGCGAAGACTGGGCATCGGATATGAGCCCATCAGAGATATCTTCTCTCTTCTCGAGTTGAACGGCTTACGGATTTTAAGGCTGCCTATCCCAGATGAATCAAAGATATCGGGTGTTTTTATTTTCTTTGAGGCGGAGAGAGCCGCATTCGCTCTGGTGAACAGCACCCAGCCGTTCGAACAACAGGTCTTCACAGCCGCCCATGAATACTGCCATTATCTCAAGCACAGGAACAGCGGCCCCGTCATCGACCATCCCGATATCTTCATCGAGGAGTATCTCCCTCTTTACCATCCCCGTGAAAAATTTGCTCAAATGTTTACTGTTCGCTTTTTAATTCCGCCTGAGAAAATTAAAGTGGTTGTTGACAAAGATTTGCATTCAAAAAAAATGAGCTTTGCCGATGTTTTATACTTGAAAGAGCACTTTGGAGTGAGCACTCCTGATATGCTTCATACTCTGAAGGATTTGGAATACATCCCCAACTCCAAATACGAGGCTTACCTCAAGATCAAACCCTCTTTGGATGATGAAGCTTATTTCAGTGATCCTGGATGGGAGTGGCGTCCGTTGAAAAAGAGAAGTAAAGCCACTCCCTCTAAGAGGTTTATGAGCCTGGCTTTCGAAGCCTTTCAAAAAAAGAAAATCAGCGAGGAAAAGCTTTCTGAGCTTGTCGGTCAGAACAAAGAGAAGATCAGGTCTGTTTTAAAGTCAGTTGGGAATAAATGATGAACTTGGGGGGATGAAAATCCGAGTTCGAAAAAAACTTGGTGATTATCGAATCTAGTCCTTCCAGGATTCGCCAAAAGTAGAAATGGAGAGAGTCAAACTCTAGGGAAAATCAAGAGGGCAGCAAACCCTCCTCCTCCGCGGCCTTTTTTAATTCCTCATCAAATGTAAAGAGGGTCACTTCAGGAAGCTGTTTTTGGAGCGTTTTGGCAGATGCCAGATGCCAGAGACTGGAACCCTTTAACGGCCATGTTTCAGATAATGCGATAAGAGTGGTCCATTCTGGCCAGATGTTCAAACGCCTCCAAGGCCCGGTTTTTAGCGTGTCAAAGGCCACATCTATCAAAACATCTTTCAGCTTTTTTTCATTTCTGATTCGCGTCAGCACAGAGCAGACTTGCGCGTAGCAAAGAGTCGAAAAAAAATGGACTCCCTCTTTTTTTGACATGCTGATGGCTTTTTCACTGTTCGAATCCTTGAAGAGTGCGGACAGAATGCACGTCGGATCCCAGTAAACCGCTACTGGCGTTGGCTTTTTCAAGAGTTCTGCTCCTCCTTGAAAAACTTTTGGGCCTGTTCCTCGGGCAACAGGATAGGTGGGTGCAGTTCTCTTAATTTTTTCTTCCGGGGCTCGATCCATCCTTGCCTTTCCATCTCATTTATGCGGTCTGTTAGAGGGAGTGAGCCTGCCGGTACAGGGATGATCTTCCCCACGGGTCGACCGCGGTCAGTGATGATTATCTCTCTTCCTTTTTGGACGCCTTTAAGAAGTTTGCTCAGGTTGATTTTGGCCTCACGAATGCCGACGCTTATAGGCTGCATGGTTTCCCTTTCCTTAGGTAGTTACAATGACCACATATGGATTGTAGCTTTTGTCTTCTTTTTTTGTCAAGCTGATTTTTTAGTGCGTAAAATATTCAGGCTGCAAGACAGAGTGGGAAGAGGAGCCATCCGGGGTTTTGAAGAAGAGCCTGCTCCTGATGTGGAGTTTGACTTTATACAGAGCAAGGTGGTATATTCGGGGCGGCATCAGGGAATAAGGTGGCATGAAAAGAATCCATTTTTTTCTCTCTCTATCCGCTGGCTTTGTGATCATTCTTGTGAGTGTCTACGGATTTTTCCTGCTTCGCCAGCGTCCCGGCCTTCCTTCGGATGTGTCCAAATCCCTGGAGAAAAGAATCGAAGAGGGAGAACTCGTGCAGATTCAAGGTGTCGAGATCCAGAACTTAAAAATGGATCTGGAATTCTTGGTGAGCCAGAAATCCATCGGGGATTCTGTGACAATCATTCTTGAAGAGGATGGAGTATCCGAACACAGAGAAGTCCAACTCGTTTCATTCTACGATAGACCTTTTCCACTCTACTATCTCCTTGTGGGTTTTTTCTGTTTCATTACAGGAACTGTGGTTTTTCTTCTGCGCTCGGATGACAAGAGGGCTCGGACCTACTATTGGGCCTCTTTGGCCTTCGGTTCTGCCATTATCATCAGTGGAGGATTCTACTGTATGCAGAAACACTGGCTCTCTTTCCTTCCGGGAGTGTTTTATTATTTGCTCTATCCTTTAGCCGCAGCCATGCTTCTTCATTTATCACTG
>JASFPJ010000338.1:0-3832 GCA_050116035.1 Candidatus Aminicenantota bacterium
AACATATTCTTTTCTTTGAAATCCCTGTCCTCCACCTGCACCGGCACATTGTGCCGTCTGAGGATGCGCACGCTCTCTTCGATTTCAGGGATGGATTCCTCAACAGCCGGGCCAAAAGGAGCACAAACCACTGCGTTGAGAAAGGTTCTTTCTCCCATGGGGATGCGTCCATTTATCCTGAATACACGATCCCTGAAAGGGTGCATGGTCTCGAAACTCAGTTCGTGAATGACATAGCCAGCCATGAGCAGGCAGGCGGCCAGCCCCACGGCAAGGCCAATAATATTAAGGAGGGCATATCTTTTATGCCTGAGGATATTCCTGTAGGCCAGTTTAAGGTAATTTTTAAACATAGCAACACTCCCGAAAATAAGATTGGTGATAAGCATGGGCAAGGATTTCAGAACCTGTGACCAATACCAGGAGCGGGCCGCATGAAGGCTGCGCTCGTGTGCCAGCTCCTGGTATATCTCTTCATAATCCCCCACGATGGAGGGTCCGCTCTCAGGACCGGATATCCGGGCCAGAAGCCAGGCGGCTATCCGGGGCGGGTGAGGTTTTTCCATCTGCTAGCTGTCAGCTCCCATTGATGGTTTCGAATTCAGGAACAGATTTCCACAATCTGATCTGATGCTGACGGGTGACTTCCAGGGCTTCCTTTCCCTCGATCGTTAGCCTGTAATAGGTCTTGCTTCTGCCCCCTCGCTTCGGTGTCGGATCCGCAGATCGCTTCATGAGATATTCCTTGCGAACCAATTGGTCCAGCGCGAAATAAAGCCCTCCCATGGTGTACGTTCTTCCGATGACCTTGGAGACCTCCCGATTGATGGCCACCCCATATGCATCATCTCCAAGCTTAAGGATGGCGACAAGTATGGCTTCTTCCAGCCGTGTCAGCAGGTCCATTTTTCCTCCATTTCTATTGGCATCAAATATATATACGTCATAAGCAGTGAAAAGGTTGCGCGGCTGGCTATAAAAAAAAGCCGCCCTTTCCATTTTAGCCGACATAAGCGTAAAATAGCACTCAACAGGAGAATCGACGTGTTCAATTATCTCCGAGCAGGAAATCACACTAAAGTCAAATGCCACATAAAAACATGGAGGAACGCATGACCTGGAAATACGTCCTTGCTTGGCTGCCGATGCCTCTTATCGGAATAATAAACGGATCAATCCGCCAGTTTGTATACGGAAAATTCATGGGCGAATTGACCGCTCATCAAATTTCGACTCTCACAGGAATCATTCTTTTTGGACTTTATGTGTGGTTTATCAGCCGAGTATGGAAGATCAAGTCAACGAGTCAAGCTCTCTCAATCGGCTTGATATGGTTGTCCTTGACTGTCGCATTCGAGTTTGTGTTCGGGCATTATGTCATGGGAAATCCCTGGAGCAGACTGCTTCATGATTACAATTTTCTCGAGGGGAGGCTGTGGGCGCTGGTCTTAATCTGGATCACCATAGCCCCTCTGGTGTTTAAATCAAGACGTTCATAACGTGCACTATCCAGTGGCTCGCGATGACAATTTATCTAAAGAATATGAGTATCGAAATAGGAAAACGTTTCGTCGTGCTGCGTTCTCCAGAAGGGAGCTATTCCGGACAGAGAATTCCGATTATACTCGGGCGCGGGCGGGCTTTTGGCTCCGGAGAGCATGAAACCACACGCAGCTGTCTGGAGGAGATGGAAAATATCCCGGTTTTCCCTGATTCAAAAGTCCTGGACCTTGGCTGCGGGACCGGCATCCTCTCCATAGCCGTGGCCAAGATGGGCGCGTTTTCTGTCATGGCTCTTGACCCAAACCCAGATGCCATCCAAACGACAATCTCGAACATTCAACTAAACAGAGTTGAAGAAGTCGTGCGCCCCCTGCAGGGAGAATTGGAGGCCCTTGCCGAAGAGGATTTCGACCTGATCATGGCCAATCTTTATGGGGACATTCTCCTGACTCTGGCTGACACGTTCAATTCTTTTTTAAAGCCTGAAGGCTATTTACTGCTTTCCGGTATTCAGTATGAATACTCCTATGAGGTCAAGTCAGCGGTCATGAAATCAGGCTGTCAGCTCGTAAAGAGCCAATATCTTGAGGAATACACTACACTGATCTTCAGGAAAGAGCCTGGCCCCTGACAAGAAGAGATATGGATCTTCACTGCCCTCAATTGACCGCACAGGATGCGAAGAAGAGGCTGGCTGGATGTCAAAGAGCACTTCGCTCAAGCCTTTTTATCTCGCATGTATAATAAGACCAAGCTGAACGCCATCAACAGAGTCGACGGAAAGGCTGAACCTATCCCCAAAGGTGAGATGGCGACAAGAAAAATGATTCCGCCCACAATCCCCAGTAAAAAGAGAGTTCTTTTCATGAGCAGGAAAATCCCCACCAGAATCTGGCCAAGAGCAATCAAGGAAACGATTAATAACGTGTGAGAGCTGAATAGGCCGTAAATGAATTTTTGATAAAAACCCAGCGCATGTTGACCATAATCTACATAAGCTTGTGGATTTGAAATCCCTGTGTATACATTGAATATTCCGGCAAGTATGAAGATGATTCCCCAAGCCACCTTTCCAATTTTGGGCCATTTGAAGCAGATAAAGATCAATGAGAAAGTAATGATATGCGTGATGGTATAAGGAAGCCAAACGTCCTGTGAATTCATCGCTCTCCTCCTTCAATCAATTCATTAATGGCATTAATAACTCATAAGGGAAACACAGTCAATCCATCAAATAGAAACGACCAATCTTAATAACGAGGATGAATAAGTAAAATAGCAATAATTTGAGTGCTGTGATGCGAATAAACTAAATCAATTTCTATCTGATTCAATTCAGTCATAATAAGTGAAGTGATATATAATGTGATAGCTAATATCCTGTCATTCGTATCTCAATGATTCGACCGGATTGGCCCATGCGGCCTTCAGAGTCTGGGAAGCCACAGCCAGGAGAGCAGTGAGTAAAGTCACGAGCAGAGCAAATAGATAAGTGCCGGCATTAACGTTGGTGAAAAACAGAAGACCTGTCTGGAGAGCTTTTTGCCACCCAAAATGCAAGAGTCCCAAGGAGACGATATTTGCCACAGCGACCAGGATCAAGAACTCCTTGCTTATTTTCCACATGATATTCATCGATGAAGCACCGAGCACTTTTCTGATCCCGATCTCTTTGGTCCTCCGTTCGACCAAATAGGTAGCCAGTCCCAACAGGCCCAGGCTGGAAAAAAGCACAGCTGTCAGCCCAATCATGTTCAGGAAATTCGCAATTTTGGTGAGAAGTCCAAAAATATTCTCGGAATACCATACCAAGGTCTGGCACTCGAAAGGGCGACCCGGGATTAGATCCTGCCACTGCGCCTTCATGAATTCACGAAGCTCAGGAAACCTGTCTACGGAAGAAAATTTCACCAGCATGATATTCAGGTTTTCCTGGTCTAAATACAAAACCGCGGGCGGGATTTCAAAACCGATATCCGCAAACAGAAAATCCTTCACAACACCGATGACTGTCCCGGTCTGGTCTCCGACTGTTAGCTGCTTCCCGAGTGTGTTCTCCCACCCCAGTTTCTGGACAGCCGTTTCGTTGAGTACAAAATTGTGTCTATCCGCAAAATCTCGAGAGAAACTCCTTCCCTGCTGGATCTGCATCTCGAGAGCTTCAATAAAACCGTAATCAATGCCATACGCTTGCATGTTTATTGCCTCTTCCTCGGGAACATCCGGGAGCCGCACAGGCAGTTCCGGTTCCCAGACAATGGGCACATTTCCAGCCGCAGAAACCTGAACCACATCTGAATGGCGGGATACCTCGGTCTTTAGCACCTCG
>JASFPJ010000339.1:0-3832 GCA_050116035.1 Candidatus Aminicenantota bacterium
AGCTGGAAGAAATGAAGGCCCTGGTGCAGGAAGCCATGGAGCAGGGAGCGTATGGCTTATCAACAGGATTGGAGTATCTGCCAGGGAGGTATGGAAATACGGATGAAGTCATAGAGCTGGTGAAGGTGATCGCCCCCTATGGAGGAATTTATCATACCCACATGAGGAATGAAGGAGAAGAACTTCTTGAAGCGGTTGAGGAAGCCATTGAGATCTCGGAAAAATCAGGAGCTCCGGTTCATATCTCTCACTTCAAAGCGGTGGCCAAGACAAATTGGGGGCTAGTCAAAGAGGCGTGTGCCATCATTGAAGAGGCCCGGGAAAGGGGTTTAAAAGTAACGGCTGACCAGTATCCCTATCGATTTTCGAGCGGTTATCCGTACTCGAGCCTTATCCCGAGGTCAGCCTGGTTGGGAATCCAAGAGATTGAGGAAAACGATAGGTTGAGTTCAGATAATATCGAAGAGGTGTTTGACCATCTCAGAGATTACCAGCTGCTCGACCTGTATAAAAAGATCACACCTTACATCCCGCTCTCTGAACGTCACGAGCAGTTTCTCGCGGAACTCCCAAGAAAAGATTTGGTGAGGCTTGTTGGTGGGAGCCTCGTCAGCACCGGAAGTTTCAGAGGCCCCGGAAACGCCAGAGAGAGGATGCTGTTCCTTGAGCGAATGAAGGATCCGGATGAAGCCCTGAAAATCCGCGAACAGATCAAGGAATATATAGGCCGAAGGGCAGGTGCCGAGAATATCCTTGTGGGTATATGTGTCGAGAAGAGGCTTGAAGGGAAGTCTTTGGAGCAGGTGGCTGCCATGAAGGGAAAGTCAATAGAGGATGCAGCCATCGAACTCGAGCTCATGGGAGCCAGGTGCATCCCACTACGGATGTGTGAAGAAGATATCGAGTATATCATGAAAAAAGACTATGTGGGCACAGGGAGTGACGGAACTGCCCCTTTCTTTGGAATAGGATTAACTCATATTCGTTCCTATTCCACATTCCTGCATAAAATTAAAAAGTACGCCCTAGAAAGAAAGACGGCTTCTCTCTCCCATATCATTCGCTCCCAGACATCACTACCCGCTCAAATCATGAACTGGGAGGATAGAGGTTGGATAAAGAAAGGTTATAAAGCGGATATTGTCGTTCTCGACCTCGAAAACATAAAAATCCGAACCTCCATATCCAATCCCCATGTCTACAGCGAGGGAGTTAAATATCTGCTGATCAACGGAGAACTCGTCCTGAGCAATGGACAGTGGACAGAGAAACTTCCCGGAGAGGTTATCAAGCTAAAAGAGTAAATGATTCTCTTCCGATGTCGCTTTATCCATCCCTGAATACAATTCGAAGTTATCCTAGTTGAGTCTAACCAACACAAAATGGAAGAGAACCGAGTAAAGAAATTCGAGAGTTAAAAACTTTATATTTGGATAAGATCCATCCAACAGAGAGGTGATTTCCATGCCTGGCAAAAAGCAAAAGGTCATTCTTATTTTTTTACTGCTCTTCTTTTTTCTTTTTAATCGACCCTGTTTATCGCAGGACCATCCTTATCTTCTTGATAAAGAGCTTCTTGACATCATTCAGAATGAAGTTTCAGGTGAAAGAGCCTGGGATATGGTCTCCAAGATCTCCCGCTTCCACCGTATCAGAGGGGGAGGGGATGGATCAGATTATAACCGCTGTGTGGAATTCCTGGCCAAAGAATTGAAGGGGCTCGGCCTCAAGGAAGTACTCATCAAGAAATACCTAGCGGATGGGTACCAAAAATATTTTCTCTGGCCTTCGCTTGTGGGGTGGAGAGTCAAGGAGGCCGAGCTGTGGATGGTGAAACCCAGGAAGAAACTTATTGCCCGTTTTTCTGATCAGGCTGTCAGTTTAATGCCCTATTCTCAGGGAGGCAGAGTCGAATCAGAGGTTATTTTTGTGGGAAAAGGTAAATCCGATGAGGATTATCAAGGTAAAAATGTCAAAGAGAAGCTGGTTTTTGCTGTGGGTGGAAACGGGTCTGCCGTCCATCGGCAGGCAGTCTTGAACAGAGGAGCAGCGGGCGTGATTGTCGGTCCATCCGACCGAGAAGATCGCCTGGAGTTTCCTGACCTGATCGAAGTTTCCCGTCTTTCTCCGACTGGAGAAGAAAGAGTCAAAACAGGTTTTGGGTTTGCTCTTTCCAGGAGGCAGGAAAAAGAACTCCTGTCTCTGTTCGAATCCGGAGAGAAAGTCGTGATGAAAGCCAGAGTGGATGCGGAGCTTTTTGATGGAGATATGCCTGTCCTTGAAGCCAAGATCATCGGAAAAGACTTTCCGGAACAGGAAGTCATCCTGATGGGGCATCTTGACCATTATAAGCCCGGAGCGAATGATAATGCTTCCGGATCAGCCGGCCTGTTTGAGATGGTTAGAAACATCCTGGCTCTGACAGAGAAAGGGGCTATTCCTCCGTTAAAAAGAACTCTTCGGTTTCTCTGGCTTCCAGAGCTGCATGGAGCGGCCGCGTACTTAACAGAGCATCAAGGTTTGAAAGAAAAGGGGATATGCGGGATGAACCTGGATATGATTGGCGAAGATTATGTTCTCTGCCGGTCGAACTTCAACTTATTCTGCTCTCCTTACTCTGTTCCTGGATACATTGATGATGTCCTCGTTAACTTTCTGGGATGGCTCGAAGGAAGAGCATTCTTTTCGCCAAGAGGGAGCCTCCACCGTTTTAATTTCCGCGTCAGACCTTATTCTGGAGGCTCTGACCATGTTCTATTCAACGATTCCACGTTCTCTATCCCGACTCCTATGCTGGGGCATGGGGATGTATTTCATCACACGAGCATGGATACTCCCGATAAATGCGATCCCACGGAGATGAAGAGGATAATCAGCCTCGCTCTAGCCGCCTCACTGCTGATTGCCAATGCGGATGATGAAGACGCGCTAAAAATCGCTCGCGAAGTCCACAGTCAAGCCAATGCAAGAATGACAGCCAGGACTAAGAAATCTGTCCGGCTCATGCATCAGTACGCCTCCGACCCTAATAAAGAGAAAGAATTAACCCAACTTCATGCCAATTTGCTGAACTATCCCCATCTCCAGGCTCAAATCGAGGCAGAGAACATACAAGAAGTGAACGAGCTCTGCAAGGATGAGGCGAGTCAGAAGGCAATTCATCAACTGGCCGAAGACCTGAGTCGGCAGGCGGAAAGAGAGAAAGAGAAAATCGAACTCATGTATAACATCTTAATCAAACTTTATGGCCTGAATTCAGAAAATTTTCGCCCATGCAAAGAAGATGAAGAAGCCTCCAGGTTAAGGCCAAGACGGCTGTTCAAAGGACCTCTCCATTGGAATGCCATGAGGGAGAATCTCGATGCAAAAAGTCTGGGCTGGTATGATAAAAACCGGGCCAGAGCCGGAGGTAGCTATGGATCGAAGACATACGAGATCGTCAATCTGATGAATGGGAAAAGGACACTCCTGGATATCAGGCATATTATTTCCTGTGAGTATGATGAGACAGACATTGAATTTGTTCTGCATTTTGCCAAAGATCTAGAAAAAATTGGTTTGATATCATTCGACTGAACGAGGAGGGGAGCGGCCGGAATGATTATGACTTTTGGGCTAGATAGGGGCTATTTGACAGGTAAAACAACGAAACAAGGATGCCGAGAATCCCGAGAAAAATAAAAGGGGAATTTATCCCGAACGTATCCGAGAGAAATCCGTCGATGAGGACGACGAGCGCTCCGGACAGCATCTGGACATTTGCGGAAAGGCTGAACGCCTGCGCCTGATTCTTGGAGGAAACTTCATTCCCGACAAACGATTGGAAGCCGGG
>JASFPJ010000340.1:0-3813 GCA_050116035.1 Candidatus Aminicenantota bacterium
AAGGCATCTACAAGAAAATCGTGCTCCGGAATGGAGAGGTGTGCGGGCTCATCTGTATAGGAACAAAAAAAGGTGTCAGCGAGATCAGCCGGCTGATATCCCAGAAAGCCAACGTCGAGAAGTGGAAAGAATCTCTTCTGGACGATAATTTTGATTTTTCACTCCTATGAAAATTAGAACTCTATTCTTCATCTTTCTCTTTTCTGCGCTGATCATGCCAGTTCAATCGGAAATCATCGGTTACTTTTCCCTCGATTTTACGATTGGCCAGGAGCAGTCGGATGTGTCGAAAGGGAGTTTCCAGAATTCTCAGGCGGGGCTCATGTTTTTTGGCGATATCTCTCCGAGCGTGTCCTATCTGACAGAATTCAGGTTCAAACCAGAGGGCACAGTCGACGTGGAACAGGCCTGGGTTTCATTCGGTTCTTCAGAGGCATTCGCTCTGAATCTGGGTCTCTATCTTGTTCCGTTCGGGAGATACAACCAGTCCAGCCGGCCTCATCAGATACTGTTGATCAATCCCCCGTTGAATGTCGAAAGGATGTATCCTTTTTTCTGGAGAGATGTGGGCATTTTGGTAGAAGGAAGAACGCGCAGTTTTTTTTATTCCGCTTTTTTGGGGAACGGACTCTCCGAGGATATTAATTTAAGCGGTGGCCAGCAGTTTAAAGACAACAATAAAGATAAGGGAAAGGGAGGACGAGTGGGCCTGGTGATCAGCCAGGGGTTTGAGATCGCCTACTCCTACTACAGCAGTAAATATGATGAAAACAACAGCCGGAACCTGCGGCTCCAGGGAGTTGATTTGTTCTGGTACTCTGAGGGAGTGCTCGTCCATGCGGAGTACTCCAAGGCCCGGATGGAAATTCCGGGTGATACGGGGAATGCAGAGGGATTTTTTATTCAAGCCGCAGTCGATATGGGTCAGTTCCGGCCTGTGGCCTGTTACCAGTACCTGGATTACGAGGATGGATTTCATGGCCCGGGATTTGTCAGTCCTGATGTTCCAGGGGCGGGAATCTCCGAGAAGAAGAGGCGGTGGGCTCTTGGCTTTGCCTATCAAGCCTCACAGAATTTTCTGCTGAAATTCGAATACGATTTAAACAGCGAGAAAGACGTTGAACTGAAGAATGATGCCATTTCCGTTCAGGTCGCCTTCAGTTTTTAGTCTTGTATACAGGAAGTACTTCTGGTAGAATTCGGTGTCAACACGTTTCACACTTTTCATAAAACAGTCATCAATCGTTTGAAGGACTTTTATGATTAATCTGCTCGTACTCGGCACCCAATGGGGTGATGAGGGCAAGGGGAAGATAATCGACCTCCTGACTCCTTCCTTTGATGCCGTGGCCCGCTATCAAGGGGGGCACAATGCCGGTCACACGGTTATCGTCAACAAGAGAAAGATCATCCTCCACCTCATTCCCTCCGGAATACTCCATCCTGGCAAGCTGTGTATCATCGGGAATGGAGTTGTCATCGATCCTAAAGCGTTTCTGGAAGAAGTTGAAGAGCTCAAAAAAAACGGAGTGGAGATCGACGATAATATCGCGATCAGCAAGAATGCCCATCTCATTCTTCCCTATCATTCTCTCATCGAAGAGATCTGTGAGGAGAAAAGGGGACAGAAGAAAATCGGGACCACGCTTCGGGGAATCGGTCCCTCCTATGAAGATAAAATGGCCCGCCGTGGGATCCGTGTCAGCGACTTTTTGGACCTCTCTGTGCTCAAAGAGAAAATTGAGGAAAATGTTGAGCTCAAGAATGTTTATATCGGGCATTTTCGCAAGCCTCTCCTCGACCCGAAAGCCATTTTCGAAGAATATGCGGCCTACGCCGAACAGATGAAAAAATACATCAGAGATGTATCTCTGCTGCTGGACGAGAAGATAAAAGATGGAAAATCAATTCTTTTCGAAGGCGCTCAGGGAACCCTTCTGGACATCGATCATGGGACTTTTCCCTACGTCACTTCCTCGAGTTCGACGGCCGGAGGAGTGTGTACGGGCCTGGGGATCTCGCCTCGAAGGATAGATTCAGTCCTTGGGGTGACAAAGGCGTACACCACTCGAGTGGGCGGAGGCCCTTTCCCCACGGAAATATTCGATGAAAAGGGGAAGTTCTTGCTCGACCGCGGGAATGAATACGGCGCCACAACAGGTCGTCCCCGGCGCTGCGGCTGGTTTGATGCCGTGGCCGTCTCCTATTCCTGCCGGCTGAGCGGGATTGACTGGATCGCTTTGACCAAACCGGATGTCCTGGACCACATGGAAGAGATCAGTGTATGTGTCGGATACAAATACAAGGGGAAGCGTCTTCCCGGCTTTCCCACAGAGAACTGGATTTTAGAGGATGTCGTTCCCCAATACAAAATAGTTCGAGGATGGAAAAAACCGATCGCAAAGATAAAAGATTTCGCCTCCCTTCCCGATGCGTTCAAGGATTACCTCAAGCTCATCGAAGACTGTGTGGAGGCGAAGATTGCAGTCGTTTCGACTGGGATGGAAAGACGGGACACCATCCTGAAAGAAGATGAGTTGGCGGGGTTGGTCGACCTGAAAAAGGTCAAAACAGAGATCTGATTTTCCGGAGCCGATGACCAAACCAAAATCAAGAAAGCTCTTGCAGTGGGTGGAAATCGACAGATCTGCACTCACCCACAACATCCATCAGTTCCGCAAGCAAGTTGGAGAGAAGAGAAAATTCCTGGCCATGGTGAAAGCCAATGCCTACGGTCATGGAATCCTCGAGGTTTCACGGATCGCTGTGGACGCCGGAGCGGATTGGCTGGGTGTTCATTCTCTTGAAGAGGGGCTTCTTCTCCGCAAGGGGGGATTCGCCTGCCCGATACTGGTGGCGGGGCCCGTTCCTGTGGACAGTCTGAAGGAGGCCGTTGGGCATGACTTGCGTTTAACCGTCTATAATTTTGAGACGCTTGAGCTGTTGTCCAAAGTCTGTATCCAGCTCCAGAAAAAGGCTTTCCTCCACGTGAAGGTGGAAACAGGAACCTACCGCCAAGGGATCAGTGAGGAAGAAATTCTCTCCTTCATGAAAAAGGCCCAGGAGACCCCTAGTCTGGCCGTGGAGGGGATTTCTTCTCATTTCGCCAACATCGAAGACACGACAGATCATACCTATGCCCAATCCCAGCTTAAAAATTTCAAGAGAATCGTTGAGGAGCTGGAAAAGAATAAAATTAGAATTCCCCTCAAGCATATGTCCTGTTCGGCATCAGCCATCCTTTTTCCGGACACTTATTTCGATATGGTTCGTGCGGGAATAGGGATGTATGGCCTCTGGCCTTCGAAGGAGACATTTCTGTCCTGCCGTCTTCAGAAACGTGAACCCCTGCGGCTCGAGCCCGTTCTCTCCTGGAAAACTCGAATCATTCAGATCAAAAAAGTTCCGAAGGGATCGTTCATCGGATACGGATGCACCTACAGAGTGAGCCGGGAGAGCGTCCTGGCCGTTCTTCCCATCGGGTATTATGACGGCTATGACCGGGGATTATCCAACTCATCCTATGTTCTGATCAAGGGAAAAAGGGCGCCTCTTCGGGGACGAGTGGCCATGGATTTTATCGTGGTGGATGTGACGGACATTCCGCGCGTCAAACTGGAGGATGAAGTGGTCCTTCTCGGGAAGGACGGAGAAGAGAGCATCAGTGCGGATGACCTGGCGTCCTTAGTGGGAACCATAAATTATGAAATCGTGACCCGCATCAATCCACTCGTCCCCCGAATCATCATATAGGGGTCGCATCTTAACATTTAACATTTCCACCTTTTTCGTTCTTTTGCAATGCGCTAGATA
>JASFPJ010000341.1:0-3812 GCA_050116035.1 Candidatus Aminicenantota bacterium
GCTTCGCTCACAATGACAATTCTTTCTATGAGATTGCCACGTCGCTCCGCTCCTCGCAATGACATGTTCAATTCGCTCCTCGCAATGACATGTTCAATTCGCTCCTCGTAATGACAAGCTCAATCCGCTCCTCGGAATTACAAAAAAGGTGGCTGTTACCTTTTTTGCCTTTTTCAGAAAGGGAGCTCGTCATCTTTCTCATCTTCTGGGGATTCCTCCTCTGAGGAAGCATCTTTTCCCTTCCCGGGCGCCGCTTCTTCCTCTCTGGCAGAGGCATCTTGCTCTGCAAGGTCGAAGGGTTCCTCTTTCAGTTTTCCTTTTTCATCCTTCAGGAGCACACTGACCTTCTTTTCGGCTTTCTCCAGCTCATCCCTTAAAAAACGGGCCAGTTTGACTCCTTTCTCGAACTGAGCCAGCGAATCACTCAAGGACAGCCCGCCTTTCTCCAATTTTTCGACGATCTTCTCCAAATCTTCCAACGCTTTCTCAAAGCTCGGTGTTGTCATTTTTTTCCTCGTTACAATAGTTTTATCTATGAGATTGCCTCGCTTCGCTCGCAATGACAATTATTTCTAAGAGATTGCCACGTCGCTGCGCTCCTCGCAATGACAAAAAGGGCCCTGTCCCCTTTTTTGCAAAGCTCGGTGTTGTCATTTTATCTCCTTAGAAAATTGGGGACTGTCCCCAATTTCACTTCCCAATTTTACTTCTTATCGCTTTGGCTTGCCCGGGATTCAATGGGCTTGGCTTTATCGACATCCTTAACCAGACAGGTGAATTCCCCCTTGAAGAAGGAAACCGTCATCTCTTTCTCTTTCTCGACTTCGTCTATCTGGCGCACCAGGTACTGACCGCCATCTTTCCAGCAGAGAGCATACCCTTTTTTTAGTATATTCAGAGGGCTCAGGTTATGCAACTGAACGGACAGCGTCTCCCACCTGGCCTGCAGTTGCTGGAGCATCCCTCTCAAGGCATTCCGCATCTTCTCCTCCATGAGTTCAGCCCTTGATTTATCCTCCGAGATTTTTTGCTGCCTGTTCTTCATGGCATTCCAGGCTTTCATTTCCAGGTCATCCACCTTCTGCTCGAGATTCAGAAGGTAAATCCTCATATTCTGGAAGGCCCTGTGTTGGGCCAGGCTGAAAACTTCATGCTTCCATTCCTGGAGGACGAATTTCTGGTTGTGGACCAGTCTTTTCTCTAAATTCCCGATTCGCTCTCTGAGCGATTCCTCCTCTTCGATCACCATCTCCGCGGCAACAGAAGGAGTCGAGGCCCGGATATCGGCCACAAAATCAGCGATCGTGAAGTCTATCTCATGACCCACCGCCGAAATGACAGGAATGGCGCAGCGGTAAATGGCCCGGGCGACCTTTTCTTCATTAAAGGCCCATAGGTCTTCTATCGAACCGCCGCCCCGGCCGACGATGATGACATCTATACCGGGAAGGCTTCCCAGATAATCGATACCCTCAACAATCTCTTCAGCCGCTCCCTCTCCCTGGACTTTCACCGGATAGAGAAGGATATGCAGCCTGGCGAACCGTCTCTCCAGAGTTCGGATGATATCGACAATGGCCGCCCCTCGAGGCGATGTGACCACTCCGACTTTTTTGGGGAGCACAGGCAGTTTTTTCTTCAACGCCGGATCGAAAAGGCCTTCCTTCTTCAACTTCTCCTTGAGCTGTTCAAAAGCGAGCTGCAAGGCTCCCTTGCCTTTAGGCTCCAGAAGTTCGACAATCAGCTGGTATTCTCCTCGGGGCTCATACACGTTTATCCGGCCTCTCGCCACCGCCTGAAGCCCGTCCTTCAGTTCGAACGGAACCTTCCTGGCTTCTCCCCGGAACATGACCGTGCGGAGCTGGCTTGTCTCGTCTTTCAGGGTAAAGTAGAGATGGCCCGAATGATGACGGTGGAAATTGGATATCTCGCCCTCGACCCACAACAGGGGAAAGGCACTTTCCAGCTCCGTCTTCACCATCCGTGTGACTTCAGAGACGGTGTAGATCTTGTCCGGTTTGACAAGGCTTTCAATCGCCACTTTTTTCCTCAGTGATAATCTCTTTTTGGATGGACAGGGCTTTTCCTGTCTTAGAGTTTATCTCGACGAACAGGGCAGAGAAGAACGTTCCTTCCTTTGCCGGCTCGAAACGTTGAGGGCGCGCGGTCAGGAATCTCTTCAACGCCTGGTCTTTGCGGATACCGATGATTGAATTGTACCCTCCGACCATTCCCACATCGGTGATAAAGGCCGTTCCCCCGGGAAGAATTCTCTCGTCTGCCGTGACGACATGCGTATGCGTCCCGACAACAGCGGATACTTTCCCGTCCAGATGCCAGCCCATTGCCTGTTTCTCTGAAGTGGCCTCCGCATGAAAATCCACTATAATCACCGGAGTCACGGCTTTGAGTGCCTCGATCTCTTCATCGGCCTTCCTGAATGGGCAATCCACTGGCTCCATAAAGACTCTTCCCTGAAGGTTGAGGACGGCCATCTTTTTCCCGCCATCCTCCTTGAATATGAACGTGCCTTTGCCGGGATTATCCGGCGGATAGTTGGCGGGCCGGAGCAACCGGGGCTCACGCTTCAGGTACTCGAGCGCTTCCCTCTTATCCCAGATATGGTTTCCGGAGGTCAACACATCGACCTGGGCGAAAAGCTCCTTGCCCACCTTCTCTGTAATCCCGATTCCGCCCGCGGCATTTTCACCGTTGGCGATGACAAGGGAAGGAGAATACCGATTAATAAGCGATGGCAAGTGTTTTTTTAACGCCCGACGTCCCGGGCGCCCGATAATATCCCCTATAAACAGAAAACTGACTTTACCTGGCATACTCCACAGCTCTCATCTCGCGGATAACCGTCACTTTGATCTGGCCCGGGTATTCCAACTCGTCCTTGATTTTCTGAGCAATCTCTTTGGCCACCACCGCCGCTTTTTCATCAGAGACCTTCTGGCTCTCGACAATTATCCTAATCTCCCGGCCAGCCTGCAAGGCAAAGGATTTGGAAACACCCTCGTAAGAATTAGCGATCTCTTCCAGTTTCTCCAGCCTCTTGATGTAGGTTTCCAGAAGTTCGCGGCGCGCGCCTGGCCGGGCGGCTGAAAGCGTATCCGCCGATTGGACCAGCACCGCTTCAATCGAGGGAAAATCGACATCCCGGTGGTGGGACGCGATAGCCTGGATGACCGCCTCAGATTCTCCGTATTTTTTGGCCAATTCCACGCTCAGTTCTGTGTGCGTTCCTTCCACATCCTTATCCACGGCTTTCCCGACGTCATGAAGGAGTCCGGCTCTCAATGCGATATCGGAATTCACACCCAGCTCCTTGGCCATCAATGTCGATAAATAGGCGACCTCTTTCGAATGCTGAAGGGCATTCTGTCCGTAACTCGTCCGGTATTTCAACTTTCCGAGGAGTTTGACAAGCTCAGGATGTATGTTCTGGATTCTGAGTTCCAGGATGACGGATTCTCCTTCCTGTTTGATATTCTCCTCCAGCTCAGTTTTCACCTGCTCCACGACCTCTTCGATGCGGGCCGGGTGGATCCTTCCATCCACAACGAGCTTCTCAATGGCCATGCGGGCCATTTCTCGCCTGAGTGGGTCAAAACTGGAGAGGATGACGGCCTCGGGAGTGTCATCAACGATAATATCCACTGAAGTGGCCATCTCAAGGGCACGGATGTTCCTTCCCTCTCTCCCGATGATCCGTCCCTTCATGTCCTCTGAAGGCAGGTCAACCACAGATACTGTGGTTTCCACGACATGTTCAGCCGATGATCGTTGGATGGCCTGGCTGATAATCT
>JASFPJ010000342.1:0-3804 GCA_050116035.1 Candidatus Aminicenantota bacterium
TCGACAACTGGAAAAAACGAGAGGCTCTGCGGTCAGAATTATTAAAAAAATATGATCTTCCGGAAGACCGCAGAGAATTTGCCAAAGCGAATCCAGAAAGAAAGAAAAAATTTTCTGAGGAATACAATCCAAAGCTAGAAGAGCTCAATGAAACGCTTGGACAGGAAAGTGTCAAAGATGTGGTGGACCACATCGAACATGTGATTGAAGTGACCGGGAATGCGAACCATGTCGGTCTGGGCTCTGACTATGATGGTATCGGGATTTGCCCTGTCGGATTAGAACATGTGGGAAAAATCGCCAACATCACAGCCGAACTGGTTAAAAGAGGTCACAAGGACAGTGATATTCGAAAAATACTCGGTGGGAACTTTCTCAGAGTTTTCAGAATCGTCACCAGCCAAAGCGCAACAAGAAGATAGAGGCCGGTCGCCTTATCTTAATCCTTTCTCAACTTATTCCTCTCTGATTTGGAAAAAATATCTGTCATAAATTTCTCCCACATGTCTGTAATATCGATTTTAAAATTCGCGTTAAACCGTTCGAAGAATGATTTTCCCTCCTGAACCTCCAACAAAAATGTCTGAAAAGCTTCAGGATTATAATCCATGATAAACTTCACGAACATTTTATTCTGTCTGTGAAACATTCGAGCAGAGATACCTGCCTGAGAAACAACTTTATGCCATGATTTAAAGAGCCCGCCTTCTTCCCTCAGTGTGAAAGACCTCCCACTTTTGATTGAATCTATGGCTTGCGTCTCAGAAATTCCTTCGCCACCGCTTCCGGCGATACAATTGGCTAAACCCTCTGAAAACCAAAAAGGAATCTTTCTCATTCCAAAGAAACCCAATCTTTGTGAAAGATGAAGATGAGATAACTCATGCGTCAGAGATTCTTTGTGCGTATCTTTTCCATCGAAGGAAAAGGCAGCTGGAGAGATGAAGACATTCCCACGAAGGGCGGCTCCCCGTATT
Organism: Candidatus Aminicenantota bacterium; assembly: GCA_050116035.1. Lineage (GTDB taxonomy): Bacteria > Acidobacteriota > Aminicenantia > Aminicenantales > Aminicenantaceae > SOIA01. Next base: position 978 of record JASFPJ010000342.1, read on the forward strand.
GGATAATTTGAAGGATCTGCGATGAATTGATTGTGACTTTTTTGGGTATGACAGACGTAGACTTTAAATGGTTTCTTGAAGGGCTTGAAATGTCCGTCTTCAACCCTTTTGATTGCGTCTGGAAGAAATTCAGCAATCTTATCGGCATGCTCCTCTGCACCCGGTTCGAAAAGAACCCGACTCTCTCTCGAATGAACGATGAAATGGCTCTTGGACTTCAACAGAGCCAAACCTATCGGGCTCCTGAAAAAAACAATCGCGCAGACTAAAATGACGAACGCTATAATGCTGAACAGGATGATTTTTTTTCTCTTTTTTCTCATTTTCGTTCTCATCCTTAGTGTAGGAATGTTTCAGTTTATAGGCAATGGCTAAGAAAAGATATTCTTCGAAAATCAGATTACAGCGTCAGATCGCTTAAAACACTGGCCTTCCCCGGCTATCTGATCACAAAGGGCACAACAATGGCTATGAGTCCCAGGAAGACAACCGCAAGGATGAAGAGATTATACCTGGTGTTGTAATTACCCAGAAGGACCGGATCATAATATCCTTCCACGCCCTGGTCTTTGTACATCTTCATCAACCCAGTCAGAAGTATATTTCTTGTTTGCTTCCCTTTCAGCAATCCTTGTATAGCGACAAGATTAACCACAACTGTTAGAGAAACAAAGATGAACATCACAATGAGCAAACTGGTGTTGGTGCGAGACTCAGTAGCCATTAAAGAATTAATAGCGAGAGTTATAAAATTAAGAACTATCGCAGTTTGGACAAAAATCGTATCTGTGCGTGCATTTTGTTGAAGTTCTGTAATGATATGCTCATGGACTCTTTCAATCATAGAATCCCCTCCCCTGTTTTAATTTGATATGAATCTATAGCGAAAATTGCACCGTGTCAAGCAGTGATGTAAACCATGCTCTACTGACATAGTCATATTGTGATCAGGAGAGAGGACTGTATTCAATAATTCTGTTTGACTTCGTTCATTTCAACTGATATTTTCATTCCGAATAAGCAGAGGGAGGGAAATAGGAGATAAGTGAAACATGGTTAGAAAGCAAAAAAAACTATTTAATGAATTTGCTAATTCCGATGAATTCCAGATAGATGCAAAAAAACTTTTTCGTCTTCCCTGGACTATGGCTGATAATGCCATGACGTGGCTCGAACCCACGAGGAAGTGCAATATTACCTGTGATGCCTGCTTTGCCATAAATAATCCTGAAAGCGAGAAATCATTATCTCAAATTGAGAAAGAGCTTCAAACATTGCTTCGTCTTAGGCGCTGTGATGCGATGCTCATTGCCGGAGGAGAACCTCTAACACATCCCCATATAGTTGAAATCACAAGAATGGTAAAAAATCACAATGTTAAACCTGTGATTATAACCAATGGAGTGGGACTAGAACCCCCCTTAGTTCGAGATCTAAAACGTGCTGGGGCTTACGGTTTCGCTTTTCATGTGGACAGCCATCAATCACGTCCTGGCTGGGAAGGGAAGAATGAAAAAGAACTCAATGAGCTGCGTCAATACTATGCTGATATGCTGTACAAAGAGAGAGGGCTTGTCTGTGCGATTATGCCGACTATTTACCCGGATACAAAAAAATATGTTCCAGATATAGTCGAGTGGGCAATTCGAAATATCCAAAAAGTCAATATTTTAACACTCATTGCCGTAAGAATGATGAATCCTAATTGGCCTTTTGATTTCTATGTGGGGACGAAGAAAGTCGATTTATCAGGAATGGCTTATTTTTCAGATAACGAGTATGGGAACCTCACAGCATTAGATATTTACAAGGAGATAAGGAAAGTTTTACCAGATTTCAAGTTGTGCGCCTATTTAGGAGGCACAACGCTTCCTCACTCGCTCAAATGGACTATCGGATGCAGGATTGGCACACTAAAAAAGTCTTTCGGTAACATGGGAGCAAAATCTATGGAATTGCTTCAAAATTCCTACCATCTAGTAAAAGGAAAGTATCTGGCCTACACGAAACCCGCTCTTAACCGAAAAGCCAAGTTCATGCTTTTATTCAGCTTGTTTGACCGGGAAATGCGCAGGACTGCCAGAAATTATGTTTTAGCCGCATTCAAGAATCCTTCTTTGCTCATAAGGAGACTCTACTCCCAGACAATTAACATTCTCCAGCCAATAAACATCCTTCCAAATGGTGAGGAGGATATGTGTGATGGCTGCCCGAATAAAACTTTTTGGGAGGGACGATTGGTGTCTCCATGTCGATTGGATGATTATATTGAATTTGGAACCTCAGTCCGTCCGATCCCGAGAGCAGAAGAGAACAGATAAAAAGAGAAAGTCATAATGATTTTTTAAGAAATATCTTGCAATGAAGAACAATTTTCAAGATAGAAAAGTGAAATGGCTAAAACGTTTGTTGATAGTCATCAGCATAACCGTGCTTAATGTTCTCTGCTTTTTTTCAGTTAACTTAATAAACAGCAGACGCCCATCTTCTGTTTTCTATGAATTTCACACAATCATAGATAGCCAGATTCCTTACATCAGTTGGTCATGGATTTTTTATTATTTCGGGGATATTTTTGTTACGGCTTGGGCAGCAATCATTATATTTAAACTTTCAGAGATAAAGCTTCGTCGAGCTATATACGCCTATACTGGAATGATAATTACAGGGGCCTTATTACAAATAGCTCTTCCTGGAAAGGCTCCATGGCCGAATGATATGGTTAATGTTCAGCAGTTCATGCATAACTTGATTTCTATGCGTCCTTATGCGTGTTTACCTTCCATGCATGTGGCTTTAAGTGTGCTGCCAGTCTGTATCCTTTATT
>JASFPJ010000343.1:0-3803 GCA_050116035.1 Candidatus Aminicenantota bacterium
ATCTCGTAAATGCCAACTCCAGGAGCCGCTATTTTTATGGCTTCCTTCTGCGCCTGGAGAACAACCTCATAGATTTCTTTTTGTTTGGCGCTAAATCTGCCGTTAACAGGAATGGTGCGTGTGACATCGGCTGTATAATGGTTGTACTCAGCTCCCACGTCCATGAGCAATAGATCCCCATCCTGCGTCTGCCGGTTGTTATCTTCATAGTGGAGTATGTTTGAATTTGGACCTGAGCCGACAATCGATGGAAATCCGGGGCGTTGCGCTCCATTTTTTCTGAAGATGTATTCGATTATCGCTTCGGCCTCGTATTCGAACATACCTGGTTTTACGGCTTTCATCACTTCCACCAGGGCCTCAGATGTGATTTCAGCGGCTCTCCTCATGAGTTTAATCTCTTCTGTATCTTTAATCAGCCTCATTTCGTGGATATACGGGCGAGGATCCACGACGGGAACCGGCTTGTTGCCGTAAGGACTGCGGATCATCGGGATGAGCTTCTCATACAACTCTTTATCTCTGAAGCTCACATAGATTTTGGATTTTTCCCGGAGATAATGGAAAATTGATTTATCAAACTCATTGATTGGAAAGGCTTTATCCGCACCAAAAACCGTTTTCGCCTCTTCCAGGCCCGGACGTTTCCCAGTCCATAATTCACGTGAAGGACTTGTGGGTTGAATGAACATGATGTATTTCTCTTTTCCCTCAGGGATGATGAGGATAATCGCATTTTGATCATACAATCCTGTTAAATAGTAAAAGTCACTCATGTTTCCACCACTCCGGAGAACCGCAATCCCTCCGTCCATCTGTTCCATGAGCTTTTGCCGACGCTTCTGGAATATTTCCTTGTTGAAATCCTCAGCATCCAAAGAACCGAATGCGGAAACAGAAAAAATAATCAACAAAACTAACAGCCATCTTACATTATGTTTTTTCAATTGAATCTCCTTGATGCTGAATGCACTTTATTCCAGAGATTCAATTTCGCAGATAATCTTTGGACTCTCTGGAATAACCTTGAAGCCATTTTCCCAATAAAACAGAATATTTGATTTTAACCGAAGCTGTCAAACCCTTAAGATCCATTCGATAGATAATGCAAAAAAGAATAAAGGTCGATTGAAGCTTGTATTTTCAAATGATTTACATTAAAATTATCACGGTTCATCAAAAGGGAGGTAAAATGGAAACAAGAAAAATCAAGTGCTATCTCTGCGGTTGTGAGGCAGAGGAACAAGATTCACCTGATAATTCTCTCGACGCATTAGTCATCTGTCCTGATTGTACAGAGTATATTCTGACCTTTGCAGGAATGAAGTATTATTTCGAGAGATCAGAGGGAAGAGAGCTTCTTACAACCGCGCATAAAAAGGAATTATCTGAAAATGTCAAAAGGCATTTTGAGAAAAAAGGCGAGCCCTTGACCCTAAATTCGAGGACAATCGAGGCAGTTACAGGTGTTATATCTAAATAAGCCCGGCAAAGAAGAAAGATGAAAAACGAGACTAAAGCTTTTAAGGATGGCAACTCCTTTTTAATCGTACTATCTTTCTCAGCCCTTATTATAATTATTTTGTTTGAGGCTCAAAGAGCCGAAAGAATTAATCCATTTGATAGAACCTTAGTCCGGTTTTTCATTCCACTTCTGTATTAAAACTTCTGCTTGCTCAGCTCTTTATTTTAATCCAGGGAAGCCACAGCTTAGGGGATTTGGTTTTTATTTGAATCAGTGTTGTCTCGGATTAGATTCTCTCTTTAATATCTTTCCAGTTTTTAATCCTATACCGTTTGACCAGCTCTTCTCCCTTATCTTCATTCATAACGTAAGCATACACATATCCATCCTTGATGATGTATGTTCCTCGGGGAATCGATGATTTATATAAATAATACCCATCCTTACTGAATATATCCACTTCTCTATTGACCCTAAATTCCTGGCCTCTGGTCCTATTTCTCTGGACATAGATACGGCCTCTGCTATCTGTGATTATGGAATAAAAGAAGGGCTTGTGAGACGGAAGATCTCGAAGTTTTCCGTATTTTCTTTTTTCTCTTACTGAAAAACCTTGGTAGGATTCATCTTTAATAATTTTTAAAAGCAGGTTTCCCTCATCACCGATGATATTTAGCTCATACTCTTTTGAATACCCGTATACATATCTGAAGTCTTCAAATTTTGTCAATACCAGGTCATAGGCATATGCAAGCCACCCCATCGTCACCATTTCACCTTCTCTCTTGTAATGCATTTGATAGGGAACTTTTGCGTAGCTTTCTAAAAAAAATCCCTTGGGATTCAATTTACATATGGCTTTTGAGATTTCCTCATCAGATGTGGTGAACTGAAGTATTATAAAGTTTTCATTCCTAGTAGGAAAAAAATTCCAAATAGGCTTTTCCAGTTTAATGGCTTCTGTATGATTTCCTTTCATATCAAATTTCTCGATTTCAAATCGCCCATCTTTGACATATATATTTCCTGTTAATTCATCAATTCTCAACTCCATTGTGTGCTCGAATTCTCCAGGTCCCTGCCCATGCCTTCCGATTGTCTGAAGATAATTGCCATTTTTGTCGAACTTCTGGATTCTGAAATTACCCCAATCAAGGACGTATATGTTCTGTTGGCTATCTGTCGCTATTCCTCTCACCATATAAAACATATAATTGTCGTCATCTTCAGTTCCAATACTCAAATCTTCTTCTAACTCAAACTTCAATTCACCAAACAGAGGCTCTATTGGATTTTTTATGACTTTAATCCCGTCTTTTTCTTCTATTGTTCCCTTCCATTCAGCCTTTTGTCCGCCAAATGAAATGAGCAATACAAGAGTTGAAATGAATATAATAATTGAAATGACCTGGGTGTTTTTTTTCATTTCTATCCCCCTATGAAAATTCTAACTCCCGAAGCGTCTTTTTTCAATTCACATATGTCAGGACTATGAGAGATTTGGATTCCATTTTCTGGAATATCTCATATTCCTTATTGTCTCATTTTGTAAAATGAAATAGACATTTTTCTCCTTTATATGCCTCTTCTTCGTACGTTATTTTGAGTTTCCAGCCTGCTTTTTCTGCCCTGTCCTGCCAGATTGTTTCAAAAATCCGGCGATAATCTTCATAAGAAATTTGTTCTTTGAGGTGGGCAGCGGCTTTATAAAGTCCGAAATACATCAATTCCATTCGCACTAAAGCCTCATCATCATCCAGTTTTTCAAGCGTAACATTGTTACCCCTTAGATTGGCTTGTTCCCAGCAGAGATAAAGTATAAATGCTTTTTTGGGTGTTACAAAGGGAACCCTTGCCTGTGATGCTACAAAATATCCGCCTCCATCACAAAGCCAATCGAAAGCAAAGTCTTTGCCTTTCTCTTCAGAGAGGAAATTAAATGATCGCACAAGCTTGTTGACCCGCCATTCTTCACGATCCCATGCCTTCTTTTCCTCTGATACATCCGGAAATTCTGAGGTAGGCGGAGGTGGAGTTTTATCTAATCGAATAAATATCAGTTCTAGTAGATGAAAATACCATCTATCTCCCTCTGTAAGAAATGTGAAGCAATAATCAAGCTGACGACCTTCATAAGTCAATGGAAGAATAAAATGCACTTTATCATCAACCCGATGGAATTCTGGCTTAGCCTCTAATTCTTTTATCGGAACCTTCTCTTTAATCATGTTTAGCCATTCTAAGAGTGTTTCTCTAAAGGCATCATCAATAGATCGAATTCGTTCTACCGTCATTTCATTATTCTTCAAAGCTGTTACAAATTCTTTCCAGATTTTTA
>JASFPJ010000344.1:0-3799 GCA_050116035.1 Candidatus Aminicenantota bacterium
ATTTATTTAGAGAGAGGTTAAAATGAAAAACAGACTCAAATATTTATCCATTCATATTTTTTTATTCTGCTCTGTTTTTAAGCGAGGTTTAAGATAGAAAGCTATATAAGAACAGATAAAGACAGGAGGTAATTGATAATGTTAGTCAAACGAAACCCACAGTCATCTTTTAGGATCGGACTTGTTTTCTTGTTCGCCTTGGGTCTTGTTTTATTCATCGCCGCGAGTGAAGCAGAAAAGACTCGGGCTGATATTCTGGTTGAGATTGCAAAGCTAGAGCCAAAATTCAAGAAAGATCCGAAAAATGCCGAGACCCGGTTCAAGTACGGAGAGCTGCTCTATCAATCCGGTGAATTCTGGAAGGCGAGAGACATTATTACTTCTCTGGTTAAGCCCGCAGAGCCCCCGGCTGAGGCACTATCCCTGGCCGCGAAGCTCGAATATCTCCTCGGGAACTACGGCGAGGCCGAAAAACTTTATAAGCGGCTCATCGAGGCCAGGTCCGCCGATGTGTCTGGGCAGGTCATGGCTAAAGTTGGCCTGGTGTTCACATATTATCAGACCAATCAATACGAAAAAGTGAAAGAATTGGAATTTCCGCCTGGCATTAAACTTCCCAATCTGGAGGTGATGAAGGCGTTCGAAGAAAAACCCTATCAGAAAGAATGGCACAACGAGGAGAAGGTGTCAGTCGTACCCTTCCTGATGACTGACCCTCTGCCCGTGCTGACCATCGAGTTCAATGGAGTGCCGGTTCAGGTAATATTCGATACCGGTGCCAATGCCTTCATCCTTGATAACGAGATTGCGGCTGCCATGGGTTTAGAGTGGGTCTCCAAAGCCATGGGGACTTTCGGTGGCGGACTGAAGGCTGAGGTCGGATTCGGGAAAGTTGACAGCGTCAAGCTGGGTGATGTTACCTTGAAGCAGGTGCCGATCGCAATCCTTCCCACCAAGCGGTTCTCCTCTGCCTTTGACGGGGGGAAGTATATCCTGGGTGGTTTCATCGGGACGGCTGCCCTGCGGCAGTTCCTGTCAACTCTCGACTATAAAAACGGCCGGCTGGTATTGCGGGAGAGGACGAAGGAAAACGCTCACCAGTTGCGACAGGAGCTCAAGGACAGGATTGCTGCGGAACTACCCTTTGTGCTGAGCGCCACTCATATGATGATGACCAGAGGTAGCTTGAATGATAAAGATGGTTTAACCTTTTTTGTGGACTCCGGGTTGGTGAGTGAAGCGTGTTTTACCGCACCGATTCAGACTCTGGAATACGTCGGCATTCCTGTGCCCGAGACCATGATAAGCGAGGACTCTGCAGGGGGCGGAGGAGGAAAATGGGCCTCAGGATTGTTTCCCATCAAGACCATTGGCCTAGGAAGCCTGATACAGTCAGAAGTCAAGGGAACGTATGGAGCGCAGACCCGGGCATCCTACTGGAGACTTGGTTTCATCCAGGATGGGCTCATCTCCCACAAATTCCTGCGCCAGTATTCTTCCTGGACACTGGACTTCGATGCAATGAGGTACTTCTTCGTAAAGTAAGAAACCTCCCATATCAAGCTAGAGATTTACTTTCCTAAAAAAGACTGGTAGATTCCCGGGATAACGACAAGACTATTCTGGAAATTGCCTACAGCTCAGGCTTCAAGACCAAGAGCGCCTTCAATAAAACCTTCAAGATTCTAACCGGGAAAATCCCAAGGGATAACCGGTTCAGTAACAATCCCAAAGCTTCCTGATTCCATCCTCTAGTAGTCCTCTTTCGCAAAGATGGACGTTCTTAAACCGTTGATAAATAACTAGTTAAGAAAAAATTGCGTCCATTTTTCCGGTGAGGACGACAGGTCAAGAATTATTTCCTATTATAATCCCTGGTTTCCAAATGGAGCCTGAAAATTTATTTAGAGAGAGGTTAAAATGAAAAACAGACTCAAATATTTATCCATTCATGCTTTTTTTATTCTGCTCTGTCTGTCACTGGCTGCTTCAGCAGTGTCAGTGGAGTTTCCCGACACTCCCGCAGGACACCGGGGAAAGGAGATTGTCTCTCTTTTGAATGGGGAATTTTCTCGGTCAGCGGAAGAGTATATCCAGAACGATTACGCACCTGCCTTCAGGGATGCTTTTCCCTTGGCTACACACATGCAGGTCTTCACTACGACCAAGACTATGTTTGGGAGGTTGGCATTGGCCGATGTGTCTCGATCCACAGCCACACAGATTAGCATCACCCTGCACTCCGAATCCAGGAAAGCCTGGCTGAATGTCTGCTTGAGTGTTGAGGATGATCCTCCCCACCGCATCACAATCATGGGGATTCGACCCGGTTCCCGCCCTACTTCCTTGGATAAAGAAGAAAGAGTCAGCCCGGAATATGGTAAGGAAAAAGCCGCGAAAGACTCGACTACTTCCGTGAAAAAACCAATCCATGTCAATCCTGAGGAACTTCACAAGATGATTTCTGCCAAAGCAGAGAACAATGAGTTTGCCGGCGTTGTCCTGATTGCCCGAGACGGCCGCCCCCTTTTCCACAGGGCTTATGGGTATGCGTCCAAACGTTTCAAGGTTCAGAACCGGCTGGATACGAAATTCAATCTTGGCTCTATTAACAAATCCTTCACTGCGGTTGCCGTCACTCAACTGGCGGAACAGGGAAAACTATCCCTGGATGATCCTATCGGGAAATATCTGGATATCTTTCCTCCGGAGATCGCCGGAAAGGTCACTATCCGGCATCTTCTCAACATGCGCTCGGGATGGGGAGATTTTTGGGGGAATGAAACTTATCTGGCCCGTTTTTCCAGGTTGCGAACGGTGTCTGATTATATGGAATTCATCAAGGACATGCCTCTCGACTTTGAGCCGGGGACAAATTTCCAGCACAGCAACACCGGTTTCGATGTCGCCGGAGCGATTATCGAGGCCGTAACCGGCCAGGATTATTTTGACTATGTGAAAAAGAATATCTTTGTTTCGGCGGGTATGGCCAATTCGGATTCCTATCATAAGGATGGACCGGTGGAAAACCTGGCCGTCGGGTACACCAACATGAACAGGAACGACGCTGAGGGAACAGGATATCGCTGGGATAACACGTATATGATGCCTCCGAGAGGAACACCGGCGGGAGGAGGCTATTCCACAGCCGAAGATCTTCTCAAATACAGCCAGGCACTGCGAAACCATCAGCTTCTGAGCAAGCCATTTAATGATTTTTTGTTTAACCGCTTCAATGGCAAGCCGGGGGATCCTTATATTCCTAAAGGCATGTACAGGATGGTTGGTGGCGCTCCGGGAATCAACGCCTATCTGGGAATAGATTTTGTAACTGGCTTCACCTTCATAATTCTATCAAATTATGACCATCCGGCAGCCGTAAACCTCGCACAGGAGATCATCAAGATGTACGGTTTGAACTAGTATTCCCCCTTATTGAACACAGAGATCGTTTAATAGTGCCATGCTCAATATTTTTATGTAAAGAGATAAAAGATCTGGATCATATTCATCAATTCACAGGAATTGGGAATATCTAGCAAAACTAGGCTTAAACGAAGACGTTGTTATCGATTTGGCTGGAATTTTTCCTGTGTGGTACCGAAACCACAACCAGTTAAATAGCAAGCAGTAAGCCAAATCCGGTCTTATCAAAAAAGAAATTCTTCTCTGCTTGGGGCAAGATCAACAACCGATAAATTTGTGGTGCCGTGTTTGGCTAGTTTATGAAGAAGCCTTTCTGTCGTGTCATTATCAGGCTGCATTCCGCCTCCGATTGACAGGGCTTGAAGCCGTCTGT
>JASFPJ010000345.1:0-3791 GCA_050116035.1 Candidatus Aminicenantota bacterium
TGAGCAGCTGACTGAAGTCTCCAACCTCAATGACGCCAAAATCTTGGCTGAATCGAAAAAAATTCCCATCATGGTAATCGTGAACTCAAAAGAATCGAAGTGGTCGGAAAAGTTATTGACCGAAACCATCCAGCATCCATCCTTCAAGTCTGAAGCGACAGATATCGTATATTTGAATCTGGACCAGGCCAACAACAAGGCATTGGTCAGAAAATGGCACATCAAGTATTTCCCGACGGTCCTCTTCCTGGATGAAAAAGGCGATGTCATTTACACGATTCATGGCTTTCAACCGCCCGATATCCTTGGTGAATTGGTTAAGAATATTAAGGATTCCCATAAAAAAGGATCAAAGTACAAAGATGGTGTTCGCTGGCTGTACGATTTGGATGAAGCCAAAGCCATCGCATTGTTGGAAAGAAAAGATATTTTTGTGGACGTCAACGCGGATTGGTGTGAACCTTGCCACTGGCTCGAGCAGTACACCTTTACTAATCAAGATGTCATAAAGAAATTGAATAGTGAATTCATTACAGTCAGATTGGACGACGAGAGAGATAAAGAAGTCATCAGTTCTCTCAATGTGATTATCTTTCCTTCTCTGATCATTTTTGATCCTTCCGGAAAAGAAATATATCGCGAGACCGGTTTTCAGAATGCCACTGAATTCCAGGACTTTTTAGAAATCGATGAGAGAAAAAGGATCATCTCCATAATGGGTCCGGATAGATACCGGGAGTATTACCGTCTGGAAGGAGTATCCAAACGGCTGAGAAGAGCGGGGCTCTCTCGCTCGGCCATTGAATTGTTGGAGAAACAGCTTGAAGAATTGCCCAACCAGTGGGAGGCTTATCTTGAAATAGGGAATGCCTACCTCTCCCTGAAGCAACCCAAGGATGCGATCACCTATTACCTGAAAGCATATGAAATGGAAGTGGAGATAGACGATAACTTCGTGTCGAGAATGGTTAATTCCTACCTTCAGGCTCTGGATCCTGAGGGGCTGAAAATGTGGTTAGACAGGACGATCAGTGAAAAGGGCAGTAATCCTTCAGCATTGGCAGAGCTTTATTTGGGATACAGCGATATGTGCGAAATCCTCCAAGAGAGAAACGAAGCCGTACAAAAGGCAAGAATGGCTGTTCAAGCCAAACCGGATTATTTTCCCTCTCATCTGCAGTTTGGACGCGTGCTCTATCTGACAGGCAGGTTGACAGAAGCAAAAAAACACTTGAATACAGCGCTGGAGCAGGATCCGCAAAGCCCGGAGCCCTGTTTTTATCTGGGATTGATCGCGGAAAAGGAAGGGGATTTAGCTGAAAGAGATAGATGTTTCAAACAAGCGAAATCACGCAGCAGACGCGCGGCCGCACAAGTATCCTGGCGGAGGGTGTATGATGGAAGATTGAATTTTTATCACTATCCTGGCTATATTGAGTTATACGTCCAGGGCTACCGCTACGCCTTCATGTTGGATCATGATAATACTCAAGTTAAAAATAACCTTGCCTTTAACTTGGCTCTTGAGAATATGGATTTGGATTATGCGCTTGAGCTCGTGAACGAAGCCATTGAAAAGGAGCCAGATCAATGGATTATGCTGGATACAAAAGCTCTGGTCCTTTTCCGGCAGGGTAAGTTCAAGGAAACAAATGACCTGGTTGAAGAGTATATCAATTTGATACCGGAACAGGAATTTGAACGTGATGCCTATCTGACTTGGTTCCTTGGGGCGGTGAAGTTAGCGGTTGGCGATGCCGAGTCAGCAAGAACTTATTTTGAAATGGCGGTCCAAGCTAAAGACCAGGGAGCAGAACGAATGAGATGGCAGGAAGAAGCCGAGAAGCTTTTAAGCGAGATGGATCAGGATAATTAGCTGGTAAAGTATTTATAGATTTTCACTGTAAATACATCAAATCTTTAAGGAAAACACATTCCCGGCCTATTCATACCTCAAGCATTCTGCGGGATTTTTCAGGGCTGTTTTCAAGGAGAGATAGAGAATCGTCAGCACAGCAATCAGGATTGACGCCGCGCCGGCCAAAATAAAATACTGGATGCCGATAGGAATCCGGTAGGCATAATTCTGGAGCACTTTTTTCATGACAATAAAGACGACTGGCCAAGCAATCACATTGGCCAGAGTGATGAGAAGAATAAATTCTTTGGTGGCCAGATAAATGATCTGTTCCACTTTGGCGCCCAGCACCGTTCGGATACCCATCTCTTTTTCCCGGCGGCTCAGGGTCATGGCGGTCAGTCCAAAAATACCCAGGCAGGCCAGCAGTATGCTGAATACAGAAGCATACTGAACGATCGCACTCCATCGTTTTTCCCCATCGTATAAACTTTTCAGGGCGTCGTCCTGGGTGTAGGAGATGAATGGTTTATCAGGCTGGATTTTCTTCCATGCTTTTTCCAAAAAATCCATCGTTCCTTTCATCCGGCCTGTCTCCACACGGACGATGATCCGGCTGAACCTGTTCCTTCTTGGAGACTCTCCTTGCCCTACATACAGAAGCAAAGGATCGATCTCGCTGCGCAGAGATTCGAAATGACAGTCCTCGATGACCCCGATGATTCGGGTGTTGTAGGGAAATCCTTTGGATGTACGGCCGAGGGTGTCTCCTATCCGGTAATCAGCACCCAGTTCATCCATGAACCGTTGATTGACGATAACCGCATTCCTGTCCGCAGCAAGATTCGATGAGAAATCCCTTCCCTGGGCCAGTTTGAGCTTCATGGAGGTAAGAAAGTGAGGGTCTACCCGGTTAAATCGATAATAGATTTTTCGCTCACCCCATTCCAGGGTAGAGCCGGGAAGAAAGAGACCGAATTCTCTGTTGCTGGCTGTCAGTCCTTGGACTTGGCTGTGCGAGATGACTTCACTCCGATAAAGCTGAGTGAGTCTCTCAGATGCCTCTTGCTCATTTTCCTGAGTCATGATAACCACCAGACCTTCACTGGTATATCCGGGGTCTCTATTCACCATGTAGGAGACCTGCTTTCCCAGTATTATGGCTGAGATGGCCAGGATCACAGAGAGCACAAATTGAAGCACCACAAGTCCTTTGGTCAGTGCTGTTCGACCTCCGATTTTCAGTTTGCCTTTCATGATCTCAGCCGGACGAAAAGCGGATATGACTATTGAAGGATAACTCCCTGCGCACATGCCTGTGAAGATCGCAATGGCCAGCAAAACCAGCATGTGAAAGCCATTAAAAACTGTTGTGAGTGCGAGCTGTTTACCAGACAGCGCATTGAACTGGGGAAGTAGTAACTCTGCAAACATAAGCCCGAGTAGTATCGCCATAAAACTGATCAGTAAGGCCTCGCCCCAGAACTGGAATAAAAGCTGTCTTCGCTCCGCTCCCAGGACTTTCCGCATGCCCACTTCCATCGACCGCACGGAAGATAACCCTATGGAGAGATTCATGAAGTTGACACAGGCGATCAACAGGATGGCCAGGGCGATGGCTGAAAGAATATAGGAGGGAGAAAGGCCTGTATTCCCAGAAATTCTGGTGTCAAGATAGATGTCTTTAAAACTCTCTAAACCGAATGTAAACGGATCGTAGCCTGAATCCAAATATTCTTGTATCTTCGGGCTGAAATACTGCGTGCAAAATTGGTCCAATCTCTCATCAACCAGTTCGACGGATACGTCTGGCTGCAGCTGGACAAAAAGCGGACAGTACCACCTGGCCCAGTTATTCAGAATACCGGGATTGTTTAAGACAGTGGGAAGATTGTTGAAATGAATCAGAACATCAAATTGGAGTGAAGAATTG
>JASFPJ010000346.1:0-3770 GCA_050116035.1 Candidatus Aminicenantota bacterium
CTCAGATTCGGCGATATCTCTCAGCTTGGAGAAGAGTTCCATCTTGCAAAAATAGCACCGCTCTGGTGGATTATTGGCAAAATCAGGGTTATCCAGCTCCTTTGTCTGTATAATTTTATACCCGACATTTAACTTCTCGGCCAATTTGACGGCCTCTTCTCTTTCCTTTTCCGGGTAGGTTTCAGAACTGGCGATGACGGCCAGAACATTGTCTCCCAGAGCATCGATCGCAACCTTTAACAAAAAAGAGCTGTCCACTCCTCCTGAGAAGGCCACAACAACCTTTCCCATCTCACCAAGGAGATTCTTCAATCTCTCATATTTCGCGGGCGTGTCTTTGGGAATTTCGTTACTTTTCATTTCATCTTCTTCTTTCACACTATCTTCTTCAAGCTTTACTCTTTTTTCGGGATTTTTCATACTTTTTCACTTCTTTGACAAATTCGGGGACGATCTCCTTCTCTTCCAACTGGCGGTAGACCTTCCCTCCCTTGAATAACGCTGCCTTACCCTTACCACAGGCTAAGCCGATTTCCGCCTCCTTCGCTTCACCCGGACCGTTCACCATGCAGCCCATGATAGCCAGATGAATATCACTCTTGACTGTAGAGAGGCGTTTTTCAATCTCCTGGGCGATATTCATCAGGTCGACCTCGCAGCGGCCACAGATCGGGCAGGAAACAATATACGGTCCATACGAGCGAAGTCCGAGACTGGCGAGGATGAGGAAAGCGACTCGAACCTCTTCTTCTGGAGGGGCCGTCAATGAAACTCTTACGGTATCGACCAAACCCTGGCTCAGGAGAAGTGCCAGACCGACTGAAGACCTTATAGATCCCGGAACCAGACTCCCTGACTCTGTGATTCCCGCATGAAACGGGTAATCCACTTCTTCGGCAAGAAGCTGATAAGCTTTCACGGTGCGGAAAACGTCGGGTGCCTTGAGAGAAACCTTTATATCCTGAAAATCCATATCCTCCAGAATCCGCACATGGCTCAATGCACTCTCCACCATGGCTTCAGCCGTGGCTTTTCCGTATTTCCGGAGCAAATTCTTCTCCAAAGAGCCTGAATTGACTCCAATCCTTATGGGCACAGCATAATCTTTGGCGGCGTGAACGACCTCTCTCACCTTTTCCTTGGCACCGATGTTGCCGGGATTGATGCGCAGAGCATCCACACCCTTGTCCAGAGAAGCCAGGGCCAATTTGTGGTCGAAGTGAATATCCGCCACAAGAGGGATGGCCACCCTCTTCCTGATTTTGCCCAGAGCCTCGACCGAATCTCTGTCCGGAACAGCCAGGCGGACCACTTCGCATCCCGCTTTCTCCAGTCTTTTGATTTGATCGATGGTTCCTTCAATGTCTTTGGTGTGCGTTTTCGTCATGGATTGAACGACAATGGGAGCGCCGCCGCCGATAGACACATCGCCGATCTTCACCGGTCTCGTCTTTCGCCGCTCAAAAGTGAGTTGAGAGCTCGGTCGATGAAGGTTTTTCGAATTCCTTTTTTTATTCATTCCCATCTTGAATTCTTACAGGGAAATTTTTTCTTTTCCATGGATAAACTGAATGATTGGCTGACTCCCCATCCCCCTTTATCATTTTCTCTACATCACTTCTTCCAGAAAAGATAACTCTCCCATCCATTGGGCAGTGTTCGGGCCACATCATTCAGGATTAAAAAGCCAATAAGAAATATGAAAATCGCGAACCCGATCATCATCACAATCTGCTTCACCTTGGGACTGAAATCTTTCCGGAAGAGTCCCTCTAAACCGAGGACAAGGATTTGCCCTCCATCAAACACAGGAACCGGAAAAAGATTGATTATTCCGAGCTGAAGACTGATAAAAGCCATAAAGCTCAACATGGAAACAAAGCCAGCTCGGAAAAAGGAGTAGGAATATTTCGCAATCATAATCGGGCCACCCACCTGTTTGGCGGAAGCCTCTCCAGCAATCAGATCTTTTAAATAATTGAACAGAGTAAAAGCCAGTCTTGTATTCTCCTTGATGCTCCGCCCGATGGCAGGAAAAAAGCTGTATTTCTTTGTTTCTAACGGAATCCAGCCTGAGATAGAAACGCCGATCTTTCCGCCCTCTTCTTCGAGGCGGGGTGTGACAGCGAGAGTGAGTTGCTCGCCCTCCCTATCTATGAGAAATTCAAGCTTTTTCCCGGGACTTTTCTCGATAATTTCGACGACTTCATGATAATAGATTATCTTTTCTTTGAGGGCCAGGATCACATCTCCGGCTTTCATCCCGGCCTTCTCAGCCGGTCCACCAGCAGCGACATCGACTATCTGGGTCAAAACATTCGGAGAAAAGCCTGCATAACCTATTTCGAAATCTAACGACTTTTTACTTCCTGTCACAAGCTGTTTTGTGAGAATCTCATCTCCTCTCTTGACCTCGAGCATGATTAATCTGTCGGGCTTAGTCCCCACGGCAAGCTCAACATCTCTCCAGGTTCTTGTCTTCCTGTTGTTGATCTTGAGAATTTCATCACCTGCCAATAAATCTGCGTGTTCTGCGGGCGAGTCCGCTTCGATCCAACCGATAACAGGTTTCTGATCCACATGCTCAGGCGTGGTCACACCCAGCATGCTTATGAAAACCACTAAAATAACAGCTAGAAGGATATTCATCGCCGAGCCCATGAACATCACCAGGAACCTCTCCCATCTCTTTTTCGCCATGAAGTCATAAGGAGGCAGGTCCTTTTTCTTCTCAAAAACATCCTCTCCTGTGAATTTGACGAAACCGCCCAAGGGAAGAATGCTGATTCGATAATCAGTATCTCCTTTTTTAATCCCGATCAACCTCTTTCCATAACCCCAGGAAAAAACTTCCACCCTGATTTTCACCAGCTTCGCCATGAAAAAATGTCCAAATTCATGGACAAAAACGAGGACTCCAAAAACAATAACGAATGCAAATATGCTTCCTAAAACTGTACCCATTTCAAGACCTTCTCTCTATTAAATTCCGGGCTATCTGTCTTGCTTCCCGGTCGACTAAAAATATATCCTCTAGGCTTTGAACCTCTCTCTTTTGATGACTCTCGACTGTCTTTGACACTATCACTGAGATTTCCAAAAAGCCTAATTTCTTCTGAAGAAAAGCATCCACAGCGACTTCATTCGCGGCATTGAGGACGATCGGACAACTGTCTCCTTCATCCAAAGCCAGCCGTGCGAGCTTAAGGAGAGGGAATTTTTCATCATCTGGCGCAAAGAATTCCAGGCTTCCAATCTCTTTTAAATCCAGAGATGGCAAAAGGGAATTTTCTCGCTCTGGATAAGTCAATGCATACTGGATGGGGACTCTCATATCTGTGGGGCTGAGTTGAGCCAGGACAGATCCATCATTCAACTCGACAAGGGAGTGAACAATGCTCTGGGGATGGATCAACACCTCCAGCTTCTGCGGCTCGATATTGAAAAGCCAGTGGGCCTCAATCAGTTCCAATCCTTTATTCATTAAAGTGGCTGAGTCAATCGTGACTTTCTTGCCCATCTTCCATCGCGGATGATTCAAAGCATCTTCGAGTTTGACTTCTTCCATTTCCTGGGAAGTGCTCTGGAAAAACGGCCCTCCAGAGGCCGTCAAAATCACCCTCCTCACATCTTCCACTCTTTCTTTGGCCAGGCACTGGAAAACACCGCTGTGCTCACTGTCCACAGGAATGACCTGAGCGCCGGACTTCTCCACTAAATTCTGTATGAGAGGGCCGGCAACAACCATTGACTCCTTATTGGCCAGAGCC
>JASFPJ010000347.1:0-3729 GCA_050116035.1 Candidatus Aminicenantota bacterium
CATAGCCGCAATGATGACGACAACGGGAATTACAAAATATATCCAGCGCCTCTGGAATCTGACTGTTATTTCTTTGGATGTGGTGGGTTTTCTCTTGGGAATCTCGATTTCTGAAGTGGGAATACTTTTCTCTATACTTTCCAGCGCGGAGCTCAGTTCTCCACCACTTTGAGGCCTTTTTTCTCTGTTCTTTTCCAGGCATCTGAGAATCAACTGGCTGAGGCCATCGGGAATTTGAGAGTTCAACTCTCTGGGGTCTTTCGGTGTCTCACTCTTTTGTTTTACACCCACCGCAAAAGGCGTCTCTGCTTCAAAAGGCACTCGGCCGGTCACCATCTCATACAGGATGATTCCCAGAGAATAGATATCCGAACGCTGGTCTGTATCCTTTCCCTCTACTTGCTCAGGTGACATGTATTCGGGAGTGCCGATCATCACGCCTTCGCCAGTTATACCCTTCCCTGTAATGGAGCGGGCGATGCCGAAATCCATTATGCGGGCATTTCCCTCCTTATCGATCATGATGTTCTGGGGCTTGAGGTCGCGGTGGATAACTCCCAGTCGATGAGCTTCAGCCAAGCCCTCACAGACCTGCTTGGCAATGCCAATGGCTGTCCCTGAAGTCAATTGCTTGGCTCTTTTGATGAAACTCTTCAAATCCTCCCCAGGAACGTACTCCATGGTGATGTAGTGAATCCCCTCCTCTTCACTCAGGTCAAACATGCGGCAGACGTTGGGGTGGGAGATCATGCGGGCGGTTTTCAGCTCATTGCTGAAGCGTTCGATGGTTTTTTTGTCGGATGCTACCTCAGGTTTGATGAGCTTTAAAGCCACTTCCTGCTTGATCTTCTTATCCTCTACTCTGTAGACCTTGCCCATCCCTCCTTTTCCCAGTTCCTCGATAATTTCGTAACGCCCGGCAAAAGTGGTTCCTCGCGTCAATTCCTTGACAGGAGTTTCGAGAGTTTTGGTGGGAGAAACAGAACTTTTTTCAGAGGAAGGAAGCTGGGTTCCGCATTGACTGCAGAAACCGCTGTCTTCAGGATTATCGAAATGACACTTCGGGCATTCCATAGCCTGTTTTCCCTTTTGCTTAGGTTACTTCAAATCGCCGTACTTTTTCAAATGTTGCTCATATACTATCTTTTCTCTTTTTACGATTTTTTTGAATCTGGAATCACCACGCAGGTTGTCATAGAAAGGATTATTGAGCAGGTAGTAATAATAAACGTAGGGAATTCTCACTTCACCCCTGATCTCTTTGTCGAGATACTCCAGTGCCTCATCCTTCATGTTCAAGAGTGCATATATTTCAGAATTTCTATGCAGAGCCAGAGCCTCTTCTTTTTCCCCTCTGGCGGCCAGCAACAGCGCTTTGCAGTAAGGAAGAAGTGAATACTCCGGATGACTTTTTTCTGTCCTGGCGATCAATTCTTCAACCGCATCAAATTTCTCCATTTTGATGTTGAGAGCTATATATCGACCCGGAAAAATGAGCACGATTGGAGCCAGCTCGAAATATTTCTCGTAATAGAAAGTTGCCTTATCGAACTCTCCCAAATCCGAATAACACATCGCGATTTTATAAGGCGTCCAAAAATAATAGGGGTCGAGTTCCATTGTTTTCAATAAATACGGAAGTGCCTGACGGTATAACCCATGATAGAGCAGACACGCCCCCGTTAAAAAATTGATAACTCCGATATTCGGATTGATCTCCAGGGCTTTTTGGAAAGCCTGAAAGGCCTTATCAAAATCACCATCATATTCATAATAATAATATCCTCTCATTGCAATCGATTGAGCTGAATCAGGGTTCAATCGAAGGGCCATCTCACAATATTCCACAGCTTGATCAAGATCCCGCCTATCTTGGGTAACGTGATAATGATGTTCGTAGGCCCAGGTGAGACCAAAATAGGCTGATGAGTATTCGGGATCGAGCTCGATGGCCTTTTCAAACATCTCTACTCCAACCTTGAAGTCTTCCTCCTGAAACGTGATGATGTATTTACTTTTTGTGAAATGCATTCCCTTGGTGTAATATTCATAGGCCTCCAGGCTTTTGGGCATGTATTCTTCTTGTCCAGGCCCTTTATCCAGAGAAAGCCTCAACTTCAGCGCATCGGCAATGGATTGAGAAATGTCATCCTGGACATCAAACACACTCTCGAGCTCCCTTTCATAGTTATCGGACCAGAGGTGAGAATCGTCTATTACGTTGATGAGCTGTGTATTGACCCGGATTCTATTCTCTTCCCTCTGGATGCTTCCTTCGAGAATGGTTTGGACACCCAACTCCTGTCCAATGCTTCTAATGTTGCGGTCCGGATTCTTGTAGTTCATCACCGAAGTCATGGAAATGACTTTTAAGCCTTCGATCCTGGACAGCCTTCCGATAAGGGCATCAGTCATGCCATCGCAGAACGCTTCTTGGTCTTGAGACGAGCTGAAATCCCTGAAAGGGAGAACGGCAATCGAATTAGACCACTGAAATCCAGGGGCAATCCCGGCGTCGAGTTCCTCTTCTGTGGGCCCGCCCTTACTGAATAATAAAATTCCCAACAGGATGATAACCACGGCAGCCAGAACCACTCCTCCCGGAATCAGATACGGTTGAATGCGCCTCATCCGGACTTCCAGGCCGACTCTTGTCTTGGCCACTCTCCTCTCTAGTGCTGGGATCCCTTCCTCTGTCTCTCCCAGTTCGATAAGAATTTCTTCAGCCGATTGAAACCTTTTGGTCTTCTCCTTTTCCATGCATTTGAGGATCAGCCAGTTGAGGTCACTAGGAATCCGCGGATTTATCTTTTTTGGACTGGGTGGATTTTCGCTCTTGTGCTTCATGGCGATGCTGATGGGTGTTTTTCCCTCAAAGGGAATCTTTCCGGTCAACATCTCGAAAAGAATCACCCCAAGAGAATAGATGTCCGAGCGCTGGTCCGCCTCCTCTCCCTCCGCTTGCTCAGGAGACATGTATTCCGGTGTCCCGATCATTGTTCCTTCGGCGGTCAATCCCTCCGCTTGAATGGAACGAGCAATGCCAAAATCCATGATCCGGGCATTCCCTTCGTTATCGATCATGATATTCTGAGGCTTGATATCCCGGTGAATGATGCCCAGCTCATGCGCATCGGCTAAACCCCTGCAGATTTGTTTGGCTATAGAGAGCGCTTTTCCCACCGTCAGCTGGCCAGACCTCTTGATAAAGCTTTTCAGATCTTCACCCGGCACATACTCCATGGTGATGAAATGTATCCCTTCAGCCTCGCTGAGGTCGTACATGCGTCCCACATTCTTGTGGACAATTTTCCGGGCCATCTTCAACTCGTTAGAAAAGCGGCTCAGAGTTTTTTCATCCCCCGCAATATCAGGCTTGAGTATCTTTAAAGCAATTTCCTCTTCGATCTTCTTATCGTAGGCTTTGTAGACCTTGCCCATGCCTCCTGTTCCCAGTTCCTCGATGAGGTCGTACCGGTCAGCGAAAGTGGTTCCTCTCTTTAACGTTTCCATGGGTGTCTCGAGTGTTTGTGTGGGAGAATCAGGAATTTCTTCTGATGGCTTGAGCGGAGCAGCGCACTTTCCGCAGTAAAGCGTATCGTCAGGATTGTCGAACTGGCATTTGGGGCACTTGATGGACACTTTTTTCCCTATGATTTGGTTGGGAAAAGAATATCAATTCCCAAAAAAAGAGTCAACTCATCGAATCAGGATCATGCTTCTTGAAAT
>JASFPJ010000348.1:0-3728 GCA_050116035.1 Candidatus Aminicenantota bacterium
AGAATCCCAGCCTCCTTTTTATTGCCGAGATGCCTCTCCACCGCGGCACGCATGATTCTGGCTTTAATATCATCGGGATTATTCCGGATGGCCTTTTTCAGCAGCGCACTTGCATCCGAATAATTTTCATCCTTGAGTTCTAATGCAGCAAGCACGTACGGCGCCAGGTGCCTGTAGGCGGCCCTTCTTGAAACTGTGTAGAGATCATCCTTCAAACGTAACGAAATCCCAAGTCTCTTTTTAGAAAGTGCTCTATAATATCGTGCCGTATGGTCATCCTCGTCTCTCTTGAGGACTCCATCAAAAAGGGCAAGCGCTTCTTCAGTCCTCCCAGTCTTGTAATAGAGTATTCCCAGCCATCTCATTGCAGGCACCAATCCAGGATCCATTTCCAGAGCCTCTTTGAAGTTATTCATGGCGCTTTCAAAGTTCCAGTGTTTGATAGAATAGTACCCTTTGAAAAAAGCTGTTTCTGCCGATTGGTTTTCGATATCTGGGAAATCCGGCTGGAGTTCAGGAGGCGGAATTTCAGGCTTTTCAGTGGAATAATCGATGATTTTTTTCCCATTCTTATCCAAGAACTCAAGCTTGTAAATCCCGGTATTATCTCTGGAGGGAAGTTTCTTTCTGTAGAACTTTTCAGGAGAAATATCCAGTTTTTCTGAGAAGACCAGAGTTTTTTCTCGAAAAAGTCGTATCTCTGAATCCTGGAATGTTCTGGTCGAATTCAATGCGATGAAGACAGTCCCCTCTTCTCTTTCCAAGTTCACAGCCGCATCAGGATTCGCTTTGACAAACCCATGCATCCTCTTCAGTGGGTACCACCACTCATCCCATTCCTCAAGAAGGTGTGGCTCAAAAATCCAGGTGTCTCCTTGAGTCGGGAGCCTTCCAGCTTGAATCTCGATATACTGGCCGTCTTCATCTGTGAGCAAGTCTTCCCATATCGCTCCGCTCGGAGCTGTACCCCACGTCCAAAACTTCTTCCCTGGGCTTTCAAACCTCGACCCATAATGGGCAGTCCCGTTGTCTTTTTCATAATTGTAAGCTCCATTAAAGTCTCCTGGAGCTCCACAAAAATAATCATGGGCATAAGGAGTGTTCTTCACCCAGGAAACATCCTTTCCCTCATATATGGGCCAAGGTCTGGGATTTCGTCTCCCTCCTGCATACGTGTAGTTGGCGGGTGGAAACACGACTCGTGTATCCGGCCAGGCATGGGTGGCTGCATTGACCCAGAAATAGCCGTTGTTATGGGTCAAGGTTCTGTTGAAGAGTCGTATCCTTGTCTTGAAGTAAGACCTGCCCGGAAAAAGAGTGATAAACACCTCCCACTTCATCCGTCTCACCCATTCCTCGGTCCCGACGACACAGGTCACACTGCCATCCTCATTCTTTAATATTTTGGTATTCACGGGAGAAAAAGTGTTCACCGTATGCCCCAAGGTCGGGAAGTTCCACTCGATCCCCCCGGAGAGCCAGGCCCCCCTCAATGCCACAAGTCCCGGTTTGATGACATGGTTGTGATAGATGAAGTCAAAATTGTCATTTGTCTTGTCGAGAGCCGCAAGGATTCTTCCTCCCAAATCAGGCAAAATGAGCAGTTTTATGTAATCATTCTCCAGTTCGATCACTCTGTGCATCATGACGATTTTTTCTCGTGTTACATCAGTCTGCATGGTATAGGGATAAACTCTGAGGTTCCAGAGAGGAGGGCTGGGATCATCCGGTCCAGTCGTGTATGTGGGAATTTTCATCTCAATCTCACGGACAATCACTTCTCCCGAAATCGATAGTGATAAAATTCCGAAGACAATAATAAACAGAAGGACCTTTTCCTTCATCTTCTCCTCCCTTTGGATGGATTCAATCCTCTTTAGCAGGATTCTGATGTGTCAATGAATATCCTGATGAAAGAGATAAGGACTGGTTGTCCTTTCGGCAAAACTGAAAAGTTAATAATTCTCACCGTGTGGTTGAGTATACACCAGGATACTTTTTTTAGACAGTGCCTTAAAAGATACAGTTTCGATAAATTGGAGGGATTAGCGGACTGGATGCCTGAAGCTTAAATTTGATTCTTAAAGTCTCACCCGGAAAGTGAGCCTATTGTGTAAATATGGATTGAGTCCTATTTTTCAGCGACTCCGAATAACTGGACTCGGCTGTTATCTCTTTCAACAACATAGACATAGCCTCGAGCATCAACAGTAATGGAGATGGGATTCATCATTTCACCCGGCGATGTTCCTGTGCTTCCCCAACTTGCGATTAAATTTCCGTTTTCATCATATTTCTGAATCCTATTGTTGCCTGAATCGGCAATGTAGACAAAATTGTCTTTATCCACATACATCCCCAAAGGACTCTTGAACGCCCCTTCTGTTGAACCTGCTTTTCCCCATTTGGCCACAAATGTTCCTTCAGATGAAAACTTCTGGACTCGAGTTCTGTCAAGAACATAAATATCATTCTTTGGACTCACTGCAATCGTCTTAGGATAAACAAAATCTCCGTTCGAGGCCCCACGCCTCCCCCACATGCTTATAAACTCACCATTGCCACTGTATTTTTTGACACGGCTGTTTCCTGAATCAACCACATAAACATTACCCTGGATATCAGTGGCGATGCCCAAGGGGATGTTAAACATGTCTCTCTGCGATCCCATTACTCCCCATTTAGTCTTATATTTTCCATCTTTATCAAACTTTAATACACAATGATTCTTTGTATCTGTCACATAAACATTGCCTTGACTATCAATAGCAATCCCGCCTGGCGATTTAACTACTTTAAACTCCCTGCCCCCATCGGCCCAACTGTTATCAAATTTCCAGTCCGAGGTGATTTTCTGTACTTTCCTTGCCCCTTCACTCGCAATAAACACATTGTTCTGACTATCCACAGCCACTCCTGCTGCATTTTTGAAAATTTGGCTCATGGGGCCACCCCATTTGTGAACATATTGATAATTGACCGGTGTCAAGGCAACTGAGAGGGGGAAAGCTCCTTCGCCTATCTGAATATCTATTTCTCCTTCCCATTCTGAATAGTTGTCTTTGGAAATTTTTAAGGTGTGTTTCCCGAATGAAACGTAAGACAATACACAATTGGTCACTTTATTTGTATCCTCACCATTCAGGAAGACTCGAGCGCCCACAGGGGAAGATGTGACCTCCACGTCTCTTCCAGCTCTTTCCAACGTATATTCTTTTTTATAAGGAGTGTGTGGGATGAAGAATGAATCTGTGATTGTCTCGTATCCTTCTTTCACGATTTCTAAAGAGATCTCTGGTGAAGTCGTTCTGTAGATTTCCGGAGATTCACCGATTTCCTTCCCATTAATCATTATCTTCGCTTCTTTTGGCGTGGTTACAATCTCGAGCGAATATTCAGTCACTAATCCCCTGAACTCTTTATCCGCCTGGTCAGTGAGGCTGACAATTCTCGGATCAGGATTGAGTCGGACAATCGTCTTAGCATAATTATAATCCACTTCGTACATATTCCTGAATTCTCTCAAGGCGGATAACGAATCATCTTTGCTCGCGTACGCCACTCCCTTCCAATAAAAAATCTCTGTGGCTAATTCCAGTTGCTTCCTGTGATCTGTGACTGAGAAAGCTTTAGCGATCAATGGCTCTAAAGAGATGATGGCTTCATCATAATTTTTCTCCTGGCTGATCATTTTCGTGCTTTCGTTCATTTTGAGTCCGATTTCTGCG
>JASFPJ010000349.1:0-3715 GCA_050116035.1 Candidatus Aminicenantota bacterium
GGGTACGGTTGTTTGTGCTCAGTAATTAGGTAACTCTGGTGGCAGAGAATAGGTGATTCTTTTAGTAGTGATTATTGACTCTTTTAGTAATGATAGTGAAGGGTAAAGTGTCATTGTGAACGAAGCGCGACTATCTCATTAACCTGTCATTGCGAGCGAAGCGTGGCAATCTCGTTGAGAAAAATCATGTTATTACGGGAATGAAGATATCCTTTTTATGAGATTGCCACGTCACTTCGTTCCTCGCAATGACACCACTATGAGATTGCTTCACTCCGTTTGCAATAACATTATAAAAAAGTTACTGAATTATTGAATTAGCGCAACAGTCCCCAATTTTTAAGACTGTGTTTGGGGCGTATTGACCGGAGTGGGGGATTCGAATAAGATAGGGAAAAGTGAACAATCCCGTTATTGCCTTGATGACAGATTTTGGAGAGGATGATTTTTTTGTCGCATCGTTGAAAGGTGTTATCCTCAAAATCAACCATTCCGTAAGGATAATCGATATCACTCACCGTATTCCGTCCTTTGATATTCAGACTACGAGCGTCATGCTTTTAGCTTCTTATAAATATTTCCCTTCCAAGACAATCTTTCTTGTAGTCGTCGACCCTGGTGTCGGCTCAGAGCGAAAAATCCTCCTGGCCAGGACAAAAGAGTATTATTTCATTGCTCCGGACAATGGAGTGTTGAGCCTGGTGCTCGAGGAGGAAGAAATCGAAGACTTGAGAGAGGTAACGAACGAAAAATATTTCCTCCCTGGTATAAGCCAAACGTTCGAAGGACGGGACAAGATGGCCCCGGTCGCGGCCTGGGTATCAAAAGGAATCTCCTGCAGCGAATTCGGTCCAGCGAAGGCCTCTTTCGAAAGACTTGACGTCGAGAGACCTCGGCTTGAAGGGACTGAGATCGTTGGCCGTGTCCTTTATCAAGATAAATTCGGCAACCTGATAACTGATATCCCAGCGAGGATGCTCGAGGATGTTAGGGGAAAAGCGGAAAGGGAAACCATTGACCTTGTCATCCGGGGGAATAAGATATCTTCTTTCTTCCAGAGCTATTCTTCAGCGGAAAGGGGAGAGCTCCTTTTCCTTGTCGGGAGTGTGGGAACAATTGAGATCGCGGCAAGAGAGGAATCCGCCTCAAAAAAACTCCAAGCAGGGGTTGGGGATGAAGTGAGGGTTTGTGTGAGGCGTCCGAAAAAGAATCTCCACGGATGAGAGTTATCTTATGCGAAAAGTGAATAAATAGAATGGAATACTTAGAAGGCACTGTAGAGAATATTGTCTTTTACAGTCCGGATACAGGATACACAGTCTGCAAGTTCTCTCTTGAAAACGGACAGACTATGACCGTTGTCGGCTCGTTCCCGCCTCTATCACCAGGGGAAATGTTGAAAATAAAAGGCAAATGGGAGATCAACCCCAGATTCGGACAGCAATTCAGAGTGGAGAACTTCCTTCCCATCATGCCCGCCTCGGTCAAGGGAATCGAGAAGTTTCTCTCTTCGGGATTGATCAAGGGCGTGGGCCCTGTGCTGGCTCAACGAATCATTAAAAAATTTGGGGAGAAAACCATAGACATCATCTCAGAGAAGCCCGATAAGCTCAAGGAGGTTGAGGGAGTCGGAGATGTAAAACTGAAGGAGATAAAGAGATCCTGGGCTGAGAATCAGAATATTAGAGACCTCATCATATTCCTTCAGGAGCACAATGTGTCCACCAACCTGGCCACGAAGATCTACCGCCAGTACGGAGAAAAGTCTTTTCAAGTGTTGAAGACCAATCCCTATCAGGTCTGCCTGGATATCTGGGGAGTCGGCTTCAGGACAGCGGACCAGATGGCTTTGAAGCTGGGGATGAGCCCCTCTTCTCCTGAACGGATAAGAGCATTCGTCATCTATCTCATGGAGAAAGACAACGAGCAGGGGCATGTCTTTTCTCTCCAGAGCGAGCTCGAGAAAAACTGCATGAAAGAGTTGGAAATCAGTGAGAATGAGGTCAGAACAGCTCTTGAGGAGATTAAAAAACAGAAGGCGGCCATCGCTGAAGAAGTGGATTCGGGAACAGCGCTTTATCTTCCATTCTTCTATACCGCTGAGGAGGAAGTGGCTCATTCCATCCATGAATTGGCTTCGCTTCCTTTCGTCACTCCCGATTTCGATGTGGACAAGGCCATCTCTGAAGTCGAGGAGGAGTTGGCTCTGGAATTTTCCACGATGCAGAAACTCGCTATCAAAGAGTGTTTCCAGAAAAAATTCCTGATCATCACTGGAGGGCCCGGAACCGGCAAAACAACCATAATCAAAGCAGTCGTGGATATCTTCCACAAATGGGAAAAAACGGTTGTGTTGGCTGCCCCGACAGGAAGAGCCGCCAAGAGGCTCTCCGAAGCCACAGAGAAGGAAGCGAAAACAATCCACCGCGCTTTAGAATACAACCCGAAAATGGGAATCTTCAGGCGCAGCGAGAAATATCCCTTGGCCGGGGATGCCTTGATCATCGATGAGTTCTCGATGGTGGATTTACCTCTCATGTATCATTTGATAAAGGCTGTTCCGAACTGGATGCGTCTGATCCTGGTTGGAGATAAGGACCAGCTGCCGTCGGTGGGCCCGGGTAATCTCCTTCGAGATATCATCGACTCAAAGAGAGTGGACGTTGTCATCCTGGATGAGATATTCCGCCAGGCCAAAGACAGCCTGATCGTTCAAAACGCGCATCGCGTGAATCACGGTCAATCATTGATCAAACCTGAAAAAGGTGATAAGGATGCAGATTTTTATTTTATCTCGCAGAATGATGAACAAAAGGTGTTCGACACCATCATGAGCCTCTGCACTTCCCGAATCCCGAAAAAGTTTAATCTGAACCCGCTGTCTCCTGAGATTCAGGTCATCAGCCCGATGTACAGGGGACTCGTGGGAGTCGATAACTTGAATAAAGAGCTTCAGCAGAGACTCAATCCCAGTCAGGAAGGCCTGAAATTCGGAAACAGGCTGATCAAAGTTCATGATAAAGTGATGCAGGTCAAGAACAATTATGACAAAGAGGTGTTTAACGGAGATATCGGTCTGGTTTCCCATGTGGATAAGCAGAAATACAGAGTGGAAGTAGACTTTTACGGAAGGCCTGTGTTTTATGAAAAGGAAGAGATGGATGATCTGACGCTGGCCTACGCGGTCTCAGTTCATAAATCGCAGGGCAGCGAGTACCAGTCAGTGGTCATGCCTCTCCTCACGCAGCATTACATCATGCTCCAGAGGAATTTGTTTTATACAGCTCTCACCCGGGCGAAGAAGTTGAGCGTCATCATCGGTTCCTACAAGGCGCTTTACATTGCCATTAAGAATGACCAGCCGGTCAAGAGAAACTGCCAGATCAAAGAAAAATTGATCAAGGCTTCTCAAGGTTAACTAAATGTCATTGCGAGCTTGCGTGGCAATCTCATAAATTAAAAAGATCTTGTCATTGTTAGTGTAAGGCTACAATCTCACCTTCGTGTCATTGCGAGCTTGCGTGGCAATCTCATAAGAAAAATTGAAATACAACAATCTTTCCGCTATATTTGGAGAGTTAAAGAGTCTACTCAAAAGTGCGCCTGTAGCTCAGTATGGATAGAGCGAGGGATTCCTAATCCCTAGGTCGCAGGTTCGAATCCTGCCAGGCGTACCAGTAGTTCCTCTGGAAATTCCCTTTTTTCGTTTAACCAA
>JASFPJ010000350.1:0-3698 GCA_050116035.1 Candidatus Aminicenantota bacterium
AAAAAGTGAGGAAGATATTTTGAAGAAAAAGCCACGGCAAGAGTCGCAATTGCCCCGGTATCGATCACTAGAAAGAGCGTCCAGCCAAAGAGGAAAGCGATAAGCTTGCCGAAAGATTCCCTGAGGAAGACGTAGCTCCCTCCGGCATGGGGATAGGCTGCGGCTAATTCTGAGAACGCCAGCGCACCAAAGAAACTGAGGATCCCTCCTCCAATCCAGACTGCAAAAATAAGCAGAGGCGCTTTGACTTCAGCCGCTATCGCTGCTGGGACGATGAAAATACCAGAGCCAATTATCCCCCCGACGACAATCCCCACGATATCCCATAAGCCTAACACCCGGGGGAGGTCAGTATCAGACGAAGTTTTTTGTTTGGTTTCCTCTCTATTTTCTTTCATCCGTCTCTTACCTTATTGTATGCGCTCTGCCTCAGAAAAAATGTGATCTTGATTTTTTGCCGTCTCTGTCTTTCAGGTTTTGAAAAACGGGCTCTTTGTTTTGATAGAAAATATTCATCGGTTAGAAAGGGGCCGAATCGAAAATGATTCCAGGCCTATCTTACTCTTTTTTCTTTGGCGGAGCGTTGGAAGACGCTTCTCCCTGCCTGTAGATCCGGTAGGTGGGATAGGCAAAGTCAATGTCCTTTTCCTTGTTGAACTTTTCTAAAATATCATGGCAGATCGCATCTTGAGTGGACCTTCTCTTCCGGGCTTCCGTCAGGTACCTCAGCGTCAACTCCACTCCGAAATCAACGATCCTTGTCCAGACGATAGGAGTAAGCTTTCCGTAGTGGATCATGTATTTTTTGGACATACGTTCAATCTTGCCTCTGACTTTATCCCCCAGGTCCATGAAATCCTTTGATCCGATGTCCAGGATGATATCCTTGGCTTTCTTCCAGTTGCTCTCAAAGGTCACCACGATCTTGATCTCGTTCCAGATGTATTCGAAACCCCGTGTGTAGTTGAAGATCGGTTGGGTGAAAACCTTGCCGTTCGGACAGTGGATTATCCGGCCAGTGCTCTGGTCGGCATCCACCCAATTCCCGATTTCAAGAAGGGATGTGTAAAAGAGCCGGATATCGATTACGTCTCCACTGATCTCCCCGATTGCGATTCTGTCGCCTGTCTCGTAGGGACGTCTGACCAGGATAAGAAGCCATCCGGCAATGGATGTGATGGGCTGGTGGAGGGCGAGTGTTAACCCGGCGGCCAGGACACTGATGATTGTGGTCACCGAAGCGGCGCTTTTTATCCATATTAAAATGATTGTCAGAATACAGATGAAAGTGGCGATATAAGCAGTGAATTTTCTTAAGGTGTACTTTCTCTTCAAGTCTTTGACGGTTTTGTTGATGATATGGACGATTGTGAAAGTGATGAGGTAAGTGACAACGATGGCCACAAGAGAAAAAACAATCTGGAGGAAAACAGGGGAAGAAGTTAATTCTTCGAGCATGCTTTTGTGGATATATAGCACAGGAAGAATGTGAAGTCAAAAGATTACACGGCCTGACTTGTCCCTCATTTATGGGCCACCCGTGTAGTTGAACTCTTGAGCAGAAAAAGGCATAAAAAGGTATGAAAAGAGACAAAGAGGACTTAGTTTTAGCCTCTCCTTCGGTTCAATTTCTTATCGATATTAATAAAGAAAGATAAAAACTGGTTATTTCTTCTTTTTCAACCCGAGTTTGCCCTCAATCTCCAGATTAATTTCCGCGCCAGGACAATCAATGGAAGGAAGCCAGGGTTTGATATCCAGAACGGGTGTTTTGTCAAAAGCGTCGATGCCGATCACATGGAGGATGTTGCCTTCAACCTTTTCAAGTTTGATGACGCTCAAACCGACAGGGTTCGGACGATTTGGAGATCTTGTGGCAAATAATCCAAAAGAACGCGAACTGTGGGGTGGTCGAACCGGAGTGTGCCAGCCTTTGGAAAGATGCATATGATAGATGACGATGATGTATTCAAATTTCTCAAGTTCCCTCAGGGCCTCCTGATATTCTGGATACACTTCAATAGTCCCCTTGTTTTCAGGCTGAAGGATTCCCTGCCTGGGAGCTCCCGTTTGAGGCGTTAATTCAGTATGGAAAAGACCAATGGGATGATAGACTATTTTCATGGAATCCTGTTTGTCTTGTTCTTCAGGCTGGACAGTTCTCGCTAATAATGGAATAGCGCATCCACACAGGATCAATACGATCAGGCTCAGATAAGCCATTTGTTGAAATAACCAGTGCTGACTCATTCTTTTATTCTCCTTTTTACTCAAGCTGAGAAAATCTTTTTCTATTATCCTCTAACTTGACCAATCGCTTGGCCATCTTAAAATCCAAAAAACAACGGCTGTATCCAGGTACAGAGAATTCCAGTCTATTGGAGGGCAAAGTCCACAGCCGCTCTGGCATGAAGAGCCGTGGTATCATACAGAGGAATTTCATAATCTTCTTGACGGACGATTAAAGGAATTTCCGTGCATCCCAGGATCACACCTTGGGCCCCATGTTTGACAAGATTTTGGATGATACTTTGAAATTTCCCTCTTGAAAGCTCCTTGATCTCTCCTAAACACAGTTCATCATACAGAATATCGTGGATGATCTGTCTCTCCTTATCCTCAGGAATCAAAACGTCTATCCCATGTATTTCTTGTAAACGTCCCTTATAGAAATCTTGTTCCATCGTAAATTTTGTTCCGAGCAGTCCCACTCGGCTCTGTCCGTTTACCTTGACAGCTTCTGCTGTGACATCAGCAATATGGAGCAGAGGAATCTGGATCGCCCTTTGGACTTCATCAGCCATCTTATGCATGGTGTTTGTGCAGATGACTAAAAAATCAGCTCCGGCTTTCTTCACCCTTTGAGCCGCTTCGATCATCAATCGGGTCAATGTTTCCCAGTCTCCTTTATGCTGGAGTTTTTCCACATCATCAAAATCCACAGAATAGAGAATACATGGCGCTGAATGGAATCCTCCGAGCTTTTCCTTGACGGCCTGATTCATGATCCGATAGTACTCCAGAGATGACTCCCAGCTCATTCCGCCGATCATGCCTATAGTTTTCATCTACCCCTCCCTTCCCGGTTGCACATAATCCTTAAACGGGAATGTATTTGAGCCAAAAATAGTGGAAATTGGTTTTTCTGGACTGCATCGAGTTCGGCTCATTCTTTTTAATTTCCACCTTCTGACCGGTTCTGTTAATAATGGTAGATAATGATAGATGGAAGAAACATACCCTGTCAATGAAGAATTCGCAATGAGTCGAAGAAGTCACAGGTCTTCGATTCAAGCAGCAAAGACCAGAGATGGAAGAAAAACTTTACCTTTATGGGCACGTATAACAAAATAGTCGGGATGGATTATAAAAGAGTAAAGATATATTTTTTGAGCGGCACGGGCAATTCCTTTAGAGTGGCACTCTGGTTACACGAAGCGTGCGCGACACACGGTATTGATTCTGAAATCATTCCTATCGATCAGGCAAAACCCAAAGAAGAGATCGAGGCCTCTCCGAAAAACCTCATTGTGCTTTCCTATCCGACACACGGTTTTCTCCCTCCCTGGTCCGCAGTTAAATTCATCTTTAAAATGCCTTTCAAAAGAAGTGCCCATTTTTTCTGTATGCCCACCCGTGGATGTCTACGTTTCGGCCCGGTAATCATTCCCGGCATTGCAGCCCTCGCCTCGATGCTC
>JASFPJ010000351.1:0-3696 GCA_050116035.1 Candidatus Aminicenantota bacterium
TAGGGGACCAGTTTCTCAAGGCAGGCATTGGCTATGGAGGCTCCTGTTTTCCTAAGGATATCCGGGCGCTGACCAGGATAGGGGAAGACCTGGGTGTCAGTTTTGACTTGCTGAAAGAAGCGGATAAAGTGAACTTGAGAAGGATCGATGTTTTCATGGACAAGATTAAAAAGGCTCTCTGGATTATGAAGGATAAGGTTATTGCTGTTTTGGGATTGTCGTTCAAGCCGGAGACGGATGATATAAGAGAAGCGCCGAGTATTAAGGTGATCAAAAGGCTTCTTAAGGGAGGGGCCTCTCTTCGCCTGTTTGATCCGAAAGCCATGGAGAACGTCAAGCAGGTCTTCCCGGAAAAAACCCCTCAGGTGTACTACGCCAAATCTCCCTATGATGCGGCCGAGAAAGCCAATGCCCTGCTGATTATAACTGAGTGGGATGAGTTTAAAGAGTTGGATATGAAAAAGATCAAAGGCCTGATGGCCAATCCCATAATCCTCGATGGAAGAAACATCTATGAGCCATCACGAATCAGAGAGCTGGGCTTTGAGTATTATTCGATCGGCCGGAAATAATTTCCCTGGATTATTCACGTGTTGAGGTTGCTGGAAACGTCATTGCGGGGAGAGAAGTGACGTGGCAATATCATTTGCCTGTCATTGCGGGGAGAGAAGTGACGTGGTAATCTCATTTGCCTGTCATTGCGAGGAACGAAGTGACGTGGCAATCTCATTTGCTTGTCATTGCGAGGAACGAAGTGACGTGGCAATCTCATAAAAAGAAATGTATTTTTAACTATGAGATCGCCACGCTCCGCTCGCGATGACACTTTTATCCTCAGTATCATTAATAAATGTGTTACTCAATTACTGAGCGTAAAGAACGGATACCTTTTTAGAAGAAGCCATAAGATGTCGGCCGGTTTTATGAATAATTCAGGGGTTAGGAGTTAGCAGATTCGGGGGAGAAGCTCTGAAGTCAAGGGTTCCAGAAGCCTCAATCCTCCGGAGAAAGTGGAAAGGAGAAGTTCCCCGGGTTTTCCAATCTTATCCTCCACCTCTCCGACAATGGCAGCCTTTTTTCCCAGGGGGTCTTTTTTAATCCCATCTAAAATCTCTTTGGCGATTTTCTCCGGGACAACAAGGACAGCTCTTCCTTCACAAGCCAGGAAGAGAGGGTCGATTCCTAAAAGCTCTGTGGCACCTCGGACAGCCCTGGAGAGGGGAATTTTTTCCTCCTCGATCAGAACGGAGTAGGGAATCCTATCCGCGAGTTCGCTGAGCACAGTCGCCAACCCTCCCCGGGTGATGTCTCTCATCCAGTGAACGCCTTTCTTCCAGAAAGGAAGAAGAAAATTCAGCGGCGCACAGTCAGTTTTGACTCTCGATTCCAGCCCGAAATCTCCTCTGGCTAGCATGACGGCCAGGCTGTGTTCTCCGAGTGTTCCGGTGAGGATGATTTTATCGCCGGGCCGGATTTTATTGATCGAAGGCCTGGCCCAGATTTTTCCCACACCAGAGGTGTTGATGTAGATTTTGTCTCCCTGACCGCGTCTGACGACCTTTGTGTCTCCTGTGGTTATCTCGACTCCTGCTTTTTTGGCGGCTTCATTCACGGATTTCAGGACAGTTTCCAGGTCTTCCCATGCCATCCCTTCTTCCAGGATGAGAGAGAGGGAGATGTATTTCGGCTCGGCTCCCGAGACGATCAGGTCATTCACTGTTCCGTTCACGCAGAGTGTTCCGATATCTCCTCCTGGAAAAAAGATGGGGTCGACCACATAACTATCCGTAGTGAAGGCAATTTGATGGGGGAGATGGGCGGAGTCGGAGAGTTCGTCCAGAAAGGGATTTTTGAATGTTTGGACGATGTGTCGATCGATGAAATCCCTCATCATCTTGCCGCCGCTTCCAAGCTCTAAACTGACTTTTTTCATCACATTATCCTTTATTAAAAAAGGGGATAGGCCCCTTTTTCTTTCTTTTTCTTTCCTGTCATTATGTTCCTTGTAATGCTATTGATCTCTATGAGATTGCCGCGCTTCGCTCGCAATGACATATGCTTCTTATGAGATTGCCACATTCCCTTTGGTCGCTCGCAATGACATATGCTTCTTATGAGATTGCCACATTCCCTTTGGTCGCTCGCAATGACATCTTTCTTATCACCAAGAATTCATCCAAATCATGGATTTTTCATTTTTATTGATTTGTATATTCGAGCCCACAGCTTTTGTTTTACACTGTCCATTATTTACTTTTTTTCCTCTAATATTAATCCTTCTTATGGCCTAACCTTTTTGGCTTCTTTGGTATTTATAGTAAATCAGGCAGGCTCCCTCAAAGGAGACCATGCATGGTCCATAGGGAGAATCAGGGTTGCATTTCTTGGCAAACAGAGGGCATTGTGGTGGTGAAACCAGGCCTTGGAGCACCTCGCCACATCGACATCCTGGAAGATCTCCACTTCCTCCCTTTATCTTCAGGTTGAATTTGATTTCCGCATCATAGGCGCTGTATTTCTTTTTGAGTCTCATTCCGCTCCGGGGAATGAGTCCCAGGCCCCTCCAGTAGGCATCTTTGATTTCGAGCATTTCTTCCATCACAGCCAGAGCTTTTGTATTTCCTGAAGCTCGGACAACTCTGGAATAAGCGTTAGTCACTTCGGCCTTTCCCTTTTCCATCTGTTCCAGAATGGACAATATGCCGAGGAGCATGTCGCTGGGTTCAAAACCGGTGATAGCTCCTGGAATTCCGTACTCCTCCGCAATGAACCGATAGGGTTTTTCCCCGATTATGGCACTGACATGTCCTGGGTAGAGAAAGCCGTCGATGGCGATTTCCTTGGTGTTCACGATTGCTTTCAGTGGAGGTGGAATCAGCCAGAGTGCAGAGAGGACCGAATAATTGGACAAGCCTTCTTCGTGTGCCTCTTTAACACTCATGGTGATGGCAGGAATGGTGGTTTCGAATCCGACTCCGAAGAAAATCACCTCTTTTTCCGGATTCTCCCTGGCTTTTTCGAGGGATTCTTCTGGAGAGTAAACGATGCTGACCATTGAATTGGGGGCAGGGACGGTTGTCTGTAGAGATCCTTTGTCTGTGGGGACTCTTGTCATGTCACCGAAGGTGGTCAAGATGAAATTTTCCTTTTGGGTGATCAATTCAATAGCTGCCTCATGGATTTCATTCGGTGTGATGCACACCGGACATCCTGGACCCGAGACCATTTCCACACCTGCGTCTTCAATCATGGACTTCAGACCATACCTGTGCACGGTCATGGTGTGTGTGCCGCAGACTTCCATGATTCGAATCAAAGAAGAGAAGGAGCGGGATTTTTTCTTTATTTCTGCAAGCAGGGCTTGAATGATTTTCTTGTCTTTGAATTCCTTCATTTTTTTAGACAGAAAAAACGATTATGGATTCGACGGAACAGGGAAAAAGGGCCGCAATACTCATGAAATCGGGTTGGCATCCCTCTGAATTCTAACTGAGAGTTATAAAATTTTAGAAATTTCAAAAAAAATTGACTCTGAGTCATACTGAACATTTTTAGTCTGTATCTTGCTGGTTTGAATCTTTAGCAGCCAGAAGTCAGGATTGAATCAGAGACTTTTATCCCTCATTCTTCCTCTGCGATTTATTTTTCTTCTGCCTCTTGAGTCGCAGCTATTTCCCGGAGAAGGGAGAGTGTCTC
>JASFPJ010000352.1:0-3684 GCA_050116035.1 Candidatus Aminicenantota bacterium
AGAGACTGTTTTTTTCATGTTACTACATACAGACCAGATCATCAGGTTTATAAAAGACACGGAAGGCAAAGTCACTGGATTGATCCTTGAATACAGAGGCCGCAAGATGAAGGCGGCCAAGCTGAAATAAATGAGTAAAAAAGGGGTCAGGGCTTGACATTGGACATTTTTTTTGAGTTACCTGCCAACTTAAGTTTTTTCATTGAAAATATTTTATAATGATGACATGAACATTGAGGTGTCCAATGTCAAGCCCTGACCCCATTTGTTTAAAATGAAGAATAATTTCTTGAGTCGGTGTGCTGTCCTTGTTTTTCTCATGCTCACTATTCTCTTTTTCTCTTCCTGTGTCAAAAAAACTGATGAGGATCTGATCCTGGAATTCATGGAGAGAATCGGAAAGTATGCAGAAAAAAAGGATATCGATAGTATAATGATGAACCTGGCGTATGATTATTCTGATTTTGAGGGACGGGACAAGTGGGAAGCCAAAGAGTTTATTGATGGGTATTTCAAGCAATACAGAGGAATCGTCATCCATGTATTGAGCACACGGATTGAAGAAATCAATCTGCCAGAGGCCTTTGTTCAATCTGAAGTCGCGCTTTCCTCAGGCGCAGCCAGAGTGTTTCGTAAGCTGGTGAGGTTTTCCACAGAAAATTACCGTTTAACTCTCAAGTTGATAAAAAAAGATGAAAGATGGCAGATCCTCCATGCGGAATGGAAGTATGTCACTCTTGACGAGCTTTATCCTGAATCTTTGACCATTTTCAATAAAATATTTAAGATTGACTAGCATGGATTGGGGGCTGTCTCCAATTTTACTTTTTTTCATTAAACTTTTAGATATAGTAATCGTACAATGAATTGATATTAGTAAGAAGGAGGTCAAAATCATGAAAAGAATTTTTTCACTCACAATCGCAAGTCTCTTTTTTGTCACTTTAATTGCGACGCCTGGATCTGGGCAGACTGCACAAAAGATTTTGGAGAAAATGATAGAGGTTCAAGGCGGAAGAAAAGCTATCGAGGGCATCAAAGACATGACTTTGAGTGGCACTCTTGAAATAGCAATGCAGGGATTGAGCGGTCCAATCACCGTCTATAAAAAAGAACCGGATAAAAGGCGTGTGGATTTTGAAGTGATGGGAATGGTCTTCAGTCAAGCCTACGATGGAGAAACTGGATGGGGGACCAATCCTCAGACAGGAGGCATTGAAGAGATGAGTGGGGAGCAACTTGCGGATATAAAGAGAGAATCTATGCCGGTTGTCTCCATCCTTGATCCCCAAAAATTCGGCATCACCTTTACCTATAAAGGAAAGGAAGAAATTGAAGGTAAAGAGTATTTTGTCCTGGATCAGGCCTATCCGGATGGATTCGAGGCCACAATTTATCTGGACTCAAAGACTTATCTCATCTTTAAAACCATAGTGAAAACAACCGGACCCATGGGTGGTGAAGTCGAGATAGAACAGTTTCAATCTGATTACAGAAAGGAGAATGGACTTATGATGGCCCATTCAATCGTCGCTTACTCGGGTGGGGAAGAAGTCCAAAAAATTACTATTGAAGAGGTGAGCTTCAACACAGGCCTGGAGGATTCTCTTTTTAAGAGAGATTAGGTGTTCAGGGTCTAAGCCTTTTTTTTGATATTGTCTCTTTTTCTTCCAGCCAGTGCGAACGGAACATAAAGTTCATATAATCTAGAATGAGTTGGCTTTCCCAGCTGTCATCTTGATCTATCTATTCATAGCGAGGTCGAAAAACTGATTTCAAGTCCAAGAAAGAAAATGATGTTGAAACGCATCTATTCATTATTGCTTTTAAGCATTCTCCTTCTGACTCTAATGATTTCCCCTGGGTTTGGACAGTCGATTAAAAGAATACTGAAGAGAATGCTCGATGCAGGAGGAGGAAAAAAGGTCTATGAAAGCATTATGGACTTAACGATGACCGGCTCTGTGGAAATGGCTCAACAAGGAATCCAGGGAACATTGACTATGTATAAAAAAGAGCCTGATAAAAGGCGTGTCGATTTAGAAGCTTTAGGCATGGTTATCGTTCAAGCCTATGACGGTCAAACAGCCTGGCGGACTAATCCCCAAACCGGGAATGCAGAAGAAATGAGTGAACAAGATACCCTCTCTATGGTCAGACAGTCCTTGCCTCTGGTGGCGAACGTAGAACCAGAAAAATACGGAATCACATTCACTTATAAGGGGAGAGAAAAAGTTGATGATGGAGACTATTATGTTCTTGAACAAACCTACAAAGATGGGTACACAATGCTCAGATACGTGGATGCAGAGACTTATCTCACAGGCATAACGAGATCCACAAAAACAGGGCCGCAGGGAATTGAGATTCAAGTCGAACAGAGAATGACTGATTTCAGAAAAGTCGGTGGAATGACCTTTGCCCACTCTATTGTCACTTACTATAACGGTGAGGTCTTCTCAGAAATTACTCTCAAGGAAGTCAAATTCAACACAGGGCTGGGTGACTCTTTATTCAGGATAGACAAGTGAGCCCTGCGCTTTTTTTGTTCCGCTAAATATTTGGCAAATTAATCTCCTTCTTCTCCTTTTTACATCCATTTGGATTAGTCTCCTCTTCCGTGCTGCATTGAGCTAGAATAGGTTTAAGCATAAGATCAGGCTGAGTGTCGAGAAAACCGTTTGAAGGCGGAGCGGGCACGGTTCCTCTCCGCAGGAGAGGAGAGCGGAGCCTGAAACCGACCAAGCTTTGACTCGCTGGGGCAAAGGTTGCGTGTTTTCGGCACACTCAGTTTGATCTATAGTCCATCCTGTTATCATGGATATGGAAATGCTTTAGACCCATTTTAGATTTTTGACATCCATTTTTTTCTGTGTTATTAGCAGTTCATAATAATCGAGGTGTGCAATGGTTAACAAGAAAAGATTCATCCTTGCAAGTGTCATGGCCTGGCTGTTTTTCCTGATGCTGGACTTTATGGCCCACGCCACACTGTTAAACCGTTTTTGGGCGCAGGAGTATCCCGCTTTAAAGTCTAAAGAAGAACTATTCCGCCTGATTCCCTTCGGATATCTCAGTTTTTTGATTTTAACTCTCCTGATCGGATGGATTTATATCCGGTTTGTTAAGGATGGAGGGACCACAAAAAAGGGGCTTGCTTTCGGCGCTGCGTTCGGAGGGCTGTATGCCCTGGTAACATTCCTGACTTGGTATTCGGCTCTGAACCTCCCAATTCTCTTTGTTCTGCTCATAAGTTTTGTCTATTTTGTTGAGATTGTTGCAGTGGGATTCACATTTGGATTTCTTCTGCCTCCAGTGTCTGTGAAGAAACGAGTTTGGGCCCTGGCTGGAATTATTTTCTTTGGCTTTGTGCTGAGTATCATTATTCAAAATATTATCCCATCAGCCCAATAGATTGAACGCTATGCCGGCAAGGGATTAAAGCATCGATTTCCTTTTTTGACATCAGTATTTTCTTGTGTTATTAGCTATTCTTAAAGGATTTGAAGAATTGAGAATTCCTGGACGTTTCGTCTTGATGAGAATGAATGGAATAAATAGTAAGATAGCCACATAAAAAGCGTGTGCAATGACTAATGGCTAAACCTCCAAAAAAAAACTTAGAAAGTAGAATCAAAGAGTGTCAGCACTTAATCATCCCGGAAAAAGTCATTTCCTGCTTGA
>JASFPJ010000353.1:0-3660 GCA_050116035.1 Candidatus Aminicenantota bacterium
TGGGCAAGGTCTACAAAGTTCTGGATACAGAGTTAAAAGAAAAGGTGGCCTTAAAACTCTTAAATCCTGAAATCGCCGCAGATAAGGACACCATCGAGCGCTTCCGTAACGAATTGAAATTTGCCCGCAAGATCACCCACAAGAATGTCTGCCGGATGTATGACCTTTCCAAAGAAGAGGGAACTTATTACATCACCATGGAGTATGTGGATGGCAAGGATTTGAAGCGAATGGTCCGGATGATGGGGCAGTTGAGTGCGGGAAAAGCACTGTCCATAGCCAAACAAGTGTGCGAAGGATTATCTGAAGCCCATAAGTTGGGAGTCGTACATCGGGATTTAAAGCCCCAGAATATCATGGTCGATGAAGAGGGGAATGCCCGGATCATGGATTTCGGTATTGCCCGCTCCTTAAAAACAAAAGGTTTGACAAGCACAGGAGTCATGGTTGGCACACCCGAGTACATGTCGCCGGAGCAAGTGGAGGGAAAGGAAATAGATAAGCGCTCAGATATCTATTCATTGGGCGTGATTATCTTTGAGATGCTGACAGGGCAAGCGCCGTTTTCAGGTGAAACCCCATACAGTGTCGCTTTCAAACACAAGACCGAGCCACCTCCGGACCCGAAAGAGATGAATGTGCAGATTCCGGAGAAACTGAGCCGGGTGATTCTCAAATGCATGGAGAAAGCGAAAGAGGATAGATACCAGAAGGCTGAAGAGTTATTCTCAGATTTAACTCAGATAGAAAAAGCCATCCCTACAACTGAGAGAGTTGTTCCGAAAAGAAAACCAAGCACTGTGAAAGAGAAGAGAATATCTATTGGATCAAAAAAGCTGCTTATTCCAGCACTGGTCGTTGTTTTACTGGCTATCCTGGTAGGAGCCGTGTTGTGGATTTTCCGCGGCGGAGAATCCATGCTTATAGCTGAGCCAATCTCGGTGATGGTTGTTGATTTTCAAAACCTGACCGGAGATCCCGATTTTGATGGGGCTTTAGAGCAGGCGCTCTGCGCACGTTTGAGAGACATGCCCCTTTTCTCGAATGTGTATTCGCCACCACAAGTCCGACAGGTGGCGAGCAGGATTGGCGCTTTAGTGGGGACCAAAACTGATCCTAAGTCAAATGATCTTGCAAAAGCCGAGAGCGCTGTAGAGATGGCGAGAGTGAACCTTGAGAAAGTAGAGAGTGAATACAACCGGATGAAGAAATTGTTCAACGAAAACCTGGTTTCCAAACAAGAATTTGATGAAGTTGAAAACGAGTTCAAAAAACTCCAACTCGAAGCAAAAACCGCTCAGGAAAGACTCGATTCAATCAAGGAGGGCCGGGTGAAGATTGGTGACCGGCCAGTGGAGACAGTCAGAAGATCCCCCTTTGAGGGGAGATTAGACGCCAGTCAAATCCGGCAGATCGGTCAAAATATGGATGTTGATATCATGATTTACGGCGTGATCAAGCGAGAAGAAAATGGATATTCGATAAACGTCACAGCCTCAAATGTCGACAACTATTTGCGAATCGCCAACATATCTGAAACCATAAAAACAAAGGCCAAATGGGAAAAATCAGTAAGCCGAATTGCCTCCGGACTGCGCTCAAAATTTCAAGAGCATCTTTTGACTGCCGCATCCCTCGAGGCGATGAGCGCCTACGCTCGCGCAGAAGAGCTTGTGGCAGCCGGTAATTTCCAGGAAGCCATCAAAGAATACCAACTCGCTATCCAAAGAGACCCGGATTTATCCCTAGCCTATGTGGGTTTGTCTACAGCCTATCGTAATCTAGGCGACTATGAAAAGAGTGGTGAATATCTCAACATGGCGTATGCGAGGAGAGGACAGCTGCCTGAAAGAGACAGGGATCGTATATCCTCCTTAAAGCAGCAAGCTCAAAAGCAGAAGGCAGATCCTTCCGTTTCAATAATCAAGCCAATATCCATACTTGTAGCAGACTTCCAGAATGAGACAGGAGATCCGATCTTTGATGGTACTATTGAACAATCTTTAACGGTCGGATTGGAAAACTCTTCTTTTATCGATACTTTCAACCGGGCCTCAGCAAGGAGTACAGTAAGGAGATTGAGTGGAAAGAAGGATGGAAGGCTTGGTTTGGAAGAATCTCGGCTTGTGAGTTTAAGAGCTGGAATCGATTCTGTGGTGAGTGGTTCAATAAAAAAGAGCGATGAAGGATACGACATTCATGTCTGGATGGAGAATCCAGCAACAGAGGAGAAAATCCTAGAGGATTTTCGCACGATAAAATCAAAAAAAGAGTTGCTTTTGGCTATGGATTACCTCTCTTCAAAATTAATATCTTCATTAGGACAAATTCCATCGGATTCAGCCAAAATAGAATCAGGGAAAATTGACACTGCATCTTCACTTGAGGCAATGGGAGCTTATGTTCAAGCGCAAGAACTCATTGGTCAATACAAATTCGATGAAGCCATACAACAGTATTTGTTGGCCCTCGAAAGTGATCCCAATTTTGCCCGAGCCTATGTTGGTCTGGCGACTATCTATAGTAATATGGGCAAATATCAAGAGGCAGAGAAATATTACAAGGAGGCTTTTGCGCGGATTGACCAGATGCCTGAGCGTGAGAAGTACAGAACTTTAGGCACGTACTACCTTACACATCGCAAATATGAAAAAGCGAAGGAATATTACAGTGCGCTTGTTGAAAAATTTCCAGCAGATTCAACTGGAAACACAAATCTCGGGCTTGCCAATTACTTTATGAGAGACATGAAAAAAGCAGTCGAGCTAGGGCTTAAAGCCATAAATATCCGTCCAGGAAACGTTAATTTGCATTATAACCTGATTTGGTATGCCATTGGCGCTGGAGATTTCGACCTAGCCAGGCAGTATGCTGATAGAGTTTTAGAGATTAGCCCCGGCAGACAAATCTGTATGTATTATGTCTCTGTAGCATTAATAGAGCTTCTCCAAGGCAGTTCAGAGAAAGCAGCTGAAGCTTACCGTTCGACTGAAAAATTTGGATCCGCCCCAGCTTCAATGGCAAAAACAGGACTGGCTGACCTGGCTCTGTATGAGGGACGTTTGAGTGATGCGAAGAAAATTCTCGAGAAAGCGATAGAAGAA
The DNA here is from genome assembly GCA_050116035.1 of Candidatus Aminicenantota bacterium. GTDB lineage: Bacteria > Acidobacteriota > Aminicenantia > Aminicenantales > Aminicenantaceae > SOIA01. The sequence goes on from JASFPJ010000353.1 coordinate 3,105, forward strand.
GATCGTAAAATAGGCTTTGCAGCACGCAAGTTAATAATGCTTGCAGAGTTACAGTTCTCTCTGGGACAGAAAGAGCTTGCTTTAAAAGCAGTCGAGGAAGCGGTCAAAGAAAGTGAACGCCTGGAAATCATTTTCCACGCGGCTCAGATGTATGGGCAATCCGGTCAGGCAGAAAAAGCAAAGGCTCTGGCAGCCAAACTGAGTAAGATTCCTGAAGCCGACTTTCAAGCCTATTCAAAGTTGATTGAAGGCGATATCCAACTGGGCAAAGATGATTTTGAGGGAGCGGTTCGCCTGTACATGGAAGCGCAAAACTTGCTGGATACCTGGCACGGCCGTTTTGCTTTGGGCAAGGCCTATCTCAAGAACAAACATTACACTGAAGCCCTTTCAGAATTTGAAATGTGTTTAGAACGGCGGGGCGAGGCCGTCGTGATGTATTTGAACGACGTCCCCACTGCCCGGTATTTGCCCCAGATCTACTATTATATTGGAAGAGCCCTGGAAGGGATGGGCAGCGCTTCTGCATCAGAATCCTACCGGGAATTCCTGAAGA
>JASFPJ010000354.1:0-3644 GCA_050116035.1 Candidatus Aminicenantota bacterium
AATTCCTCCTCCGCCGGTTGAAGCGGAAGAAAGAGAAGAGATACGAGTCGAAGCCCCTCCGGCACCAGTCGAAATGGAAATAGAGGGAGAAGAAAGAGCTGAAAAGCCGTCCCCACCCAAAAAAGAAAAGATCTCACGCAAAAAGAGAATGAGGATGGAGGCAGAAAGAGAGCGGCGTGCCAGACGAGGAGTCAAGAAAATCATTGAAGAAAAGATCGAAGTTGAAGAGTCCGAACTGGAGGCACTCCTTGCTGTGAAAGAAAAGGAAAAAGTTGAAGTTGAAGTGGCAAAACCAGCTGTTCCTCCCAAAGAAAAAGAGAAAAAAGTGAAGCCTTCTGTCTCTGAGGAACCGGTCTTCGGTCTTTTCGCAGAAAAACTTAAAACGGCTTTAGATAAAAAAGGCAAAGAAAAGAAAGAAAAAAAATAAGACTTTCAGAGGATCTCCCGTAGAGAACCTTTTCTCCGCGTCACCCCCATCTGATCCAGCAATTCCAGAAGAGGAATCGCATACTTTCGAGTGAGCCCGGTTAACTCTTTAAACTCGGCGATGGTCATCTCTCTCTTCCCCGATTTCTTGATATCCTTGATGATCTCATCCAGCCATTTGGAATGGAGCAGCAATCCATCCTTTCCCTGGACAATCTTTTTTCTCTCTATGAGAAGAGAGAGCATCCTGTCCATCTTAATTGTTGTGAGCTTAAAATGCCCCCGGAGATCCTCTAAAGAAAAGAGACGAAAATCTCCTTTCAAGCACATTTCCTCCAGTTTCTTTAGAATCCTCTCATCATCGGAGGTAATAACGACATTGAAATCAGGAAGAGAGAGTTTCCCTCCCGATTCCTTAACCTGGCCAGTGTGAAGGAGATGCTTCAGGGCCAGTGAGAGAATCCTGGGATGCAGGTCAAACCTCCTCTGAATTCTTTCCTGGCTGGCTCCACTCTGCTCAGGGTATTTCTCGTGAAAACTATCGAGAAACAAAACGATTTTCTGGCAGAGAAAGTTAAAGCTTTCCTGGGAAAGCAGAAAAAGAGGGTCAAAAGAAAGTATTTTGATCTGTCCTTCCCCCTCCAGTTCCTCGGTCAGTCGCAGGATAGATTTCCAGCTCGAAGAGGAAAAAGCCCTGATCTCTTTTTCACCCAAACCGCGTATCCCTTTGTCTTGCGCCAGAGTGAGAAGCATGCTTTTTTTATCCCCCTGAAGGGCCTCAAGGAGTGCGATTCGTTTTTTTACTTTTGTCCGTGTCGCCCTCTCCGGGTAGGGATAGAGAACATGCCCCTTGCCCAGGACACGTCTCTTTCCTGACTCCAGGACGTCGAAATCATCCTTCCATCCCAGAGAAAGGGCCTGATGAGTATGAACTCGAACGAAATAGGGAGCCAGCTTGTCTTTTGGCAAAGGCTCATAAAAATGGAAAGAGGCGGGTATTTTCTCTCCCCGGATATACAGCGAAGCATCCATCCGTCTCTGCCTTCCTCCAGGGGAAAAATCGACAGCGGCATCAAAACTATTCGTCTTCATCAAGGTCTCTCCATCTTTTTCTGGCTCAAAACCAAGCTCATCCTCCTCAGGATGGGATCTACAGAAGCCAGGATCACTCTCATCCTGTCTCCCAGCTCAAAAGTCCTGCCGGTCTTTCTTCCGACAAGGGTTTTTTCTGAGCGCTTGCGGTAGTAATCTCCGCCTAAATCAGAATAAGACACCAAACCATCGATAAAATAATCGTCAAGCTCCACGATCAGGCCTGCCCTGGTGATATCTACGATTATACCATCAAACTCCTCACCAAGCTTTCCTTTCAGAAACCGGAATATCCTCCACTTCAGAAGCTCTCGCTCCGCTTCCTCGGCGGCTCGCTCCTGCTCGGAACAGTGCAGGGCCATCGAAGACAGAGAGACCGTCTTTTCCCTCTTATTGTTTATAGCCTTTTTTAATATCCGGTGGACAAGCAGATCCGGATACCGCCTGATGGGAGAGGTGAAGTGTGTGTATTCTTTTTTGGCCAGGCCGTAATGCCCTGCATTTTCTTCCGAATAGACAGCGAGTTTCATGGACTTCAACACCTGGAGGCTGACAAATTTCTCTCCCTGCTTTCCCTCCACGTCCTTCAGGACACGCTGCAGGTCTTTTGAGCCAATCTTTTTGGGAAGGGGGAGGGATAGATTAAAATGAAACAGAATCTCTCTTAATCTCTCCAAATCCTTCAGGCTCGGCTGAGGATGAACTCTGTACAGCAAAGGCATGTTATTCTGAGTCAAGAAGCGCGCCACGGCCTCGTTGGCCGCCAGCATAAACTCCTCGATAAGATGATGGGCTTCATTCGGCTCGAAGGGCACGATCGAATGGAGGCTTCCTTCCTTGTACACAAGCTCTGGCTCGAGGAGGTCAAAATCCAGACTTCCTTGCTCCGTCCTTCTTCTTCTCAAAAGTGATGCCAGCTCCCTCATCAAGAGGAGGTCTGGAACCAGACGGGAATATTTCTTTTTCTCTTCCCCGTTTCCTTCGAATATCCTGTAGACCGCGTCATACGTCATCCTCTCCGCTGTTCGAATCAGGGACGGATGGAACTCTGCCTTCACAACCTCTCCCTTCCGGTCGATCTCGATTAGAACCGAAAAGGTCAACTTGTCCTCTTGAGGCCTGAGGCTGCAGATGTTGTTGGACAGCCGCTCGGGCAGCATCGGGAGAGTCCGGTCAGGAAAGTAAACACTCGTGCCCCTCTCAAAGGCCTCTGCATCAAGGAAAGAACCCGGTTTGACGTACTGGGAAACATCAGCGATATGGACGCCAAGAAGAAAATTTCTATTCTTGAGCCTTTTCACGCTCACGGCATCGTCGAAATCCTGGGCATTTTCACCGTCAATAGTCACGCTCGTCCACTTCCGAAAATCCTTTCTCTCCTTTTTTTCCTGGGCATCTATTCCGGCAGAAAGCTCTTTCGCTTCTGTAAGGGCTTCTTTTGAAAACGAAGAGGCCAGGTTGAACATTTTGATAATCACACGGGCATCCACTCCCGGCTCATCGGGCATGCCCAGAGCTTTTACCAGATGCCTGGTTTTCCTGTCGACTTCGACAATCATCCCGGAACGGAGGGAAGCAGGCTTTTCCCCGCTTAAAGGGATCTCCTCTGTCGAAGGAGAATCTAAGGGAAGAAAAAAGTAACTTCCCCATCGCTCATTGACAAGACCGAGCAGTGTTTTTCGCTCGGCTTTCACTATCCTGATTACCCGTCCTTCAGGTTTTCCTTTTTTCCCTTTTTCCCGGTACAGCACCTCCACAATGTCTCCTCTGCGGGCACCTGCGGTGAAACGGGAGGGGATGAAAATATCCTCAGATAACCGGTTTTCCGGGGTGACGAAACCGAATCCTCTCAGAGAAAGAATGAATCTGCCTCTTATGAGGTTCGTCTTGGCGGGAAGATAATACTTTCTCCTCAATTTCAAGACTATCCCTTGTCCCTCCAGTCTTTTCAGGCTCTTCCTCAATTTCTGCTTCTCTCGAGGAGAGAGATGAAGTTCTCGGGCGATGTTCTGGAAACTCAGGCCTTCCCGCCTTTTCCTGAGCAAAGACACAATTTCACTATCCATCGTTATTCCTTGTCACTGCGTAAATTGGGGACTATCCCCAATTTTCATTAGTAATTGTCA
>JASFPJ010000355.1:0-3621 GCA_050116035.1 Candidatus Aminicenantota bacterium
TCAAAAGCAGGAATAAATCCAGGATAAAAGTGGAGAAAGGAACCAGCCCTTCATTCTTTTTTCTAGGGTAAGTCTTTAAAGTGCAGTATTATTGCAGTGATTTGCCCGCAGTGATATCCAAAAAGTGTTGCTGAATTATTGAATAGATATAACCAACCCCCTTCTTATGTGTCAATCCTGATACCTGAACAGATTAATAAGATGTTATTTTATGGGTGTCAAGTGACTGGATTTCAAAATAATTCACATCTAATAATCTGAGATGTGGATCGGGCGGAGAGTGGATGCATCGCGCTTGGCTTTCCATATAATCTCTTTTCTTCCTTGACTTCCCTCAATTTTCATCGTGCCTTTCATGATATGATCTTTTGCAGTTCCTTCAAAATGCATGCTTTGTGTTCGCCCTCTCAGCTTTCTCTCCAAAGCGAAATGAAGCTTATCCCCTTTTATTTTCCCGTCCTCGATGGATAATGGGATCTCGGATGTGCCTTCAAAAGCTTTCCCTTTAACCTGCTGAAATTCTTGATCAAGCTTTAATGTCAGCGTTTGTGACACAGAGATACCCGGAATTGTCAATTCCCAGGTTCCTGTCACATTCGCGGGCATAATCCAAAAATGCACGTTGTGTGTATTCCAATAATCCTCTAGGTTCTGGTCCCAGTAATCGACTACGGGCGTCTCTCCTGTCTTCAAAGTCGTACTGACTTCAGGCTCCCATTTTCCCATGCTGAATTCGTGAGAGACAACTCTCGTGCCTGGTTTCAGTTCCTCAAAAAGCTTTGGCCGGAGTCTGAGGTTAACTTCTGAAAGCAAATAGAGAGTCACAACGGTTGCCTCTTTGATTTCGGCATCGAAAAGATTCTCTTCCATAAACGTGACCTTGTTGGATACTCCTGCCTTTTTTGCGTTTTCTCGGCTTTCCTGGATGCGCTGCGGGTCGATATCAATACCCACGCCCCGGCAGCCAAACTTTTTTACAGCCGTGATAACGATTCGACCGTCCCCGCATCCTAGATCGTAGAGCACATCATTTTTGCCCACATTCGCCAATTTAAGCATTTCCGACACGACTTCATCCGGGGTTGGGACAAAAGGTACGTCAGTCTGCTGAGGTTGAGCAACCGCTATGCTCAGAAAGATAAATATTATTGCAGCGAGGTGTCCGGTTAAAGATTTCTTGAAATATCTTTTATTTTTTTTCATATGAGTTACTCCTGAACTAACAGTATTAAAATTTTTTTTAAAAAAATCAATCTGTTTTTAATGGAAATAATTGTTCTTTTGCTCTTTTTTCTTTTTTTGTGTATATTGTTGCGAATAATAAGAAAAATGAGGATTAGTGAATGTCTAAAAGTTCAGCTGTTCTCGTATCTATCCTGTTTTTCACTGTGGTGAACTCTGCCGTTTTGTCTCAGGAGAAAACACCTCTTCCAGAACAACAAAAGGACATATTTATTCTTCAGCGAGTGAATGGACCTGTCACACTCGATGGGATGAGCGATGAAGATGCCTGGAAGGGGATCAACCCACTTCCTCTAATGATGCAGATACCAAACTGGGGAGATCCTCCCTCAGAGAAGACTGTGGCGCTGATTGCTTTCGACGATGATTATCTCTATCTGGCCGGACGACTCTATGATAAGGAGCCTTCCAAGATACTGGCCACTTCCAAGCAGCGGGATTATCTCCAGGGGAACACCGACTGGTTTGGTTTGATTGTCGATACGTTCAACGACAAAGAGAACGGGATGGGCTTTTTTACCACTCCCACAGGTCTTCGTCTGGACGCTCTCATATTTAATGACGCTGAAGGCCTGCTGCCGCTGAACATCAGCTGGAATACTTTCTGGGATGTGGCTGTTGTCCAGAACGACCAAGGATGGTTTGTGGAGATGAGGATTCCTCTCTCCAGCCTCCGGTTTCAAGAGCGGGATGGCCGGGTGACTATGGGCTTGATCGTATGGAGGTACATAGCTCGTAAATTCGAAATAGATATGTTTCCACTTATCGATCCCAAATATGGCTTCTGGAGTTCCTGGAAAGTATCCCGTGCGCATGAGATTGTTCTGGAAGGAGTCCGAGGCCGCCGGCCTCTGTATATAACTCCATACGGGCTGGCCGGCTATGGAGAGGCGTACGACTTGAATGATGCGGAAACCGCTTATCTTTACTCGGATGAGCCGAAGTTCGAAGCGGGATTGGATGTCAAATACGGATTATCCAGTTATTTGACTCTTGACCTCACGGCAAATACAGATTTCGCCCAAGTGGAAGCGGATGACCAGCAGGTCAACTTAACCCGATTCTCTCTTTTCTTCCCCGAGAAAAGATTGTTTTTCCAGGAGCGAAACAGCACGTTTGATTTTAACTATGGAGAGCCCAACCGGCTTTTCTACAGCCGGCGGATCGGGCTCTATGAGGGGGAGGCTGTCCGCATTTATGGAGGTGCGCGCCTTGTGGGCCGCGTGGGAGGCTGGGACCTTGGATTTCTGGATATGCAGACCGCTCCTTTAGAGGGAGAAGAAAGCCTCCCTTCGGAAAATTTCGGTGTGTTCCGGGTCCGACGTCGGGTGTTCAATCCAAATTCCTACATAGGGAGCATAATCACTTCTCGAATCGGTGTGGACGGTTCGTATAATGCGGCCTACGGCCTGGACGGTATCTTCCGTCTTTCTGAGGATGACTACGTGTTGTTCAACTGGGCCCAGACCTTTGAGAACGGAAAAGAAAACAACGCGGGATCTCTTGATCCGGCGAGAATCCGGGTATCCTGGGAACGGCGAACACGGAAAGGTTTGGGTTTTAATCTCGGTTATTCACGGGCTGGAAGCGCGTACAATCCCGGAATTGGCTTTGAATTGAGGGAGGATTATTCACAACTGGGAAACCGCATTTGGCTGGGATGGCGTCCTGGCGAAAAGTCTGCTCTGTTGGAACACCAGGTCTTGGTGGACGGTTTTATTTTTACACGGAATGAGGATAATTCCATTGAATCAGCGGAGATCGGCCCGGGTTGGGCCTTTGCCACCAGGTCCGGATACGGAGGTGAGTTCGCTGTAAAAATGTACCATGAAGGTTTGCTGGAGAGCTTTGAATTGACGGATGATATTGAGGTCCCGCCAGGAGAGTATACCTTCTATGGATTAAAAGGTATGTTTAATACCCCGATGGGAAGAGCTTTGAGTGCTATTTTCAATATCGATGCGGGCTCCTTTTACGACGGATGGAGGGCCAGTGTCGACGTGCAGCCTGTTTGGGGAATTTCTCCAGAGTTCAGCCTCACTGGCATGTACCAGTTCAACCGGGTTGTGTTTCCCGATAGAAACCAGGAGCTCACCGCTCACATCGTGAGAGCTCGAGTCCTGGCTACGCTGAGCACGAAATTCTCAGCCAGCGCCTTTGTGCAGTACAACAGCGCTATAGACGCTGTCATCACCAATTTCCGCATCCGATATAATCCGCGGGAAGGCGTGGACCTGTATGTCGTCTACAATGATGACTTCAACACAAATCGGTTCCGAGAAATCCCCAACCTTCCCTACAGGAATTGCCGGACCATTATGGTGAAATATTCCTACACCTTTGTTTTTGACAAATAATAATGAAGGGGTCGTAATGAGG
>JASFPJ010000356.1:0-3611 GCA_050116035.1 Candidatus Aminicenantota bacterium
TAAAAGAAAAAGGATTCGATGATGATTTCATACGGAAGAGAATGGGCAATTTCAGCGGCACAGGAATCGCTGATTTCCTCGGAAAAATCAAAGGAGAGAAGAGATGAAAAGGATAAAAATTGACCACTTGGCCCGAGTCGAGGGGAATGGAGGAGTCATTGCGACGATCGATGGCAAAGCCGTGACTGATGTCAAATTCGTTATATACGAGGGTCCGCGTCTCGTCGAGAGGCTGACTCTGGGCAAGACTCCTGAGGAAGATGTCAGTATCGTCCCCCGTATATGCGCCATCTGCACTGTCTCCCATAAATACGCAGCTCTGAGAGCCATGGAAAACGCTTTATCAGTGAAAGTTCCGCCAAAAGTCGCTCTCTTCAGAGAGCTGATGCACATGGGAGAGATGATCGAAAGCCATTCACTGCATATCTATTACCTCGCCTTACCTGATTATGTCGGATTTCCCAATGCCATCGCCATGGCTTCCAAATTTGACCTCGAAGTCAAGATCGCCCTAGAAATGAAGGAATTCGGAAATCACATCATGGAAATTGCCAGCGGCCGGTATATCCACGGGGAGAATCCCGTCATCGGCGGGTTCGGGAAATACCCCACAAAAGAGGAGCTTCTCAAGATAAAAGCCCGGGCGATTCAATTCATGCCTTTCGTTCTCAAAACCGTCAGTCTTTTCTGCGAACTTGATTATCCCTATGTCCCCGAAGAAAAGACCATATTTGCCTGCTGTAATCCGGAAAAGAACCAATACGGTTTTGCCGGAGACGAAATTATCCTGTCAACAGGAGAAATCCTGAACAAGGATGAGTATAAAAAATTAACAAACGAATTCGTTGTCTCCCATTCATACGCTAAAAGAAGCCGCTATAAGGGACATCCCTATTCTGTTGGAGCCTTAGCCCGGATCAATAACCTCGGAGAAAGATTAAAGGGAGAAGCCGGGAAAATGTTCAAAAAGTATTTCAACCGGCGCTGGAAAATCAATCCTCTCTTCAATAATGCGGCCCAGGCAATGGAAATCTGTTATGCCTTCGAAAGAATACCTCGAATCATCGATAAAATGCTCAAGCTCCCCGATCCCCCTCTCGTCAAATACAAGACAAGGGAAGGAAAAGGGACGGGAATCGTCGAAGCTCCACGCGGCCTTCTCATCCACTCTTATGAGATTGCAGAAGGGCTTGTCTCTTATACGGACATCATCACTCCCACTGCCCAGAATGCCGAAGACATAGAGCGATACTGTTTTATTGCGGCTCAAAAATTTCTCTCCAAGGGCGAGGAAGATAAAATCAGGGACAGAATGGACCTGGTCGTTCGGGCTTTTGATCCTTGCATCAGCTGCTCTGCCCATATGGCTGAAGTCAAAAAAGCACTTCCTGAAAGCTGGAAGAGTCGACTGGCTGAAATCAAAGAACAAGGTATACCCCTCTTTGTCGGCGTAGGAAAAAGTGACTATTCTGACGATGGGGTCGGCCTTCGGCTGGCTCTCGAACTGAGAAAGCAAGGAGTCAAAGATGTCTGGCTCGAATCAGAACTCGCCAAACAGGATTGCCCGTGGAAAAATGGCCTGGATCGTCCTCTGGTGTTCCTCGATGCAGTGGATTTCAAGGAGAAACCCGGAAAGGTGACTCTTCTTCCGTTTCACTATATTCTGACCAACACTGTACTCAGCCACCGGTTGCTGCCCTTCCTTTCTTGCCAAATCAGCTATGATCATTTAAAGAATTCCTACATTCTCGGCATCCAGCCCCAAACAATTGAAAAAGGAAACAAAATTTCAAGGCCTGTTCGTCAAGCCTTGAATAAAGTGGTCAGACAGATCACGAACTGAGCCATATAGAGGATAGTTCTGTGAAGCCCGAAGCGAGATGGGTGCCACCCTCAGCTTTTAAAGTGCTAAAATGGAGCATTCCTTTATATAAATCGTCCAGTATGATGAAATTCGGGATCAAGAAATTCAGTCATTAATCCTCTCCTTTTTCCCTACTTCTACGATTTCACTGCTGGACGATTCCGTTTCCAAGAAAGAATCCTGACCTCATCGCATTGGCCTGAATCATAAAGCATCATTCCTTCATAATCCTTTGCTTCTGTCCTTTCTTCCTCCCGAGCTTAAACTGACTCCTCCAGAAGCTTCCCCTGCATAGAAGAGACGACGCCAACCAGTAGAGTATTTTGCACCAAAGGTGAGGAATTATTCCCCATATGCACTTTCACTTTTTTTTTGAAAAAAGAAAAAGCCTTGAGCCTCTTCTTTATATCTTCAATTCTATCATCAACTTACAAGCCGGATTTTTCTGAGGTTCAAATTACGAAATATGGCACACGAATTGCATAAGTATGTGATGAGGAATCAGTTAATGAATGAGATGGAAAAAAGAATCCTGATCGTCGACCCGAACTGCACAGAAAGGACCGCAATGGCTGCTTTTTTGAGAGGCGAAGATTTCCACGTTGAAACGGGAAAGGGTCTTCCGGATGCCATAAAAAAAATATCCGCAAGTGGCTATGACTGCTTGATCATGGATGTGAATCTCCCAGAAATGAAAGGCTATGAAGCCGTATCCATCATAAAAAAGATAGACCCAAAAATAAAAATTATCATGACCGCGAAAAAAAACACAAAGAGACTTGAAGCAAAAATCAGGGAACAGGATATCTTTTTTTACTTCATCAAATCTTTCGGAAAGGAAGAGCTAAAACTGGCAATCCAAAATGCCTTTTTATTAAATAAAGGAGGAAAAAATGGAAAAAAAGGCAAAAATTCTAGTCATCGATGATGATCCCGATTTCACTGATGCTGTCACCACAATCCTTGAATCAGCACTCTATGATGTTGTGACCGCTGCAAATCCTGATCAAGGGAAGGAGAAAATATTCTCTGAGAAGCCGGACCTTATCCTTCTCGATATCATGATGGACAGTCTGTTTGATGGATTCTCTCTGTGCAATGCCATCAAAACATCCGATGAATACAAAGACTTCAACAAGACTCCGATCATCTTTGTATCCGCTGTCAAAGAAATGACAGGTTCTCGGTTCCAATTCAAAGGATATGAGCAAGGTATGGTCGGACCGGACGACTACATCGACAAACCCGTTAAACCCGATGATCTTCTCGCTCACATCCATAAGTTGCTCAAAGATGAAGGCGAAGAAATAGGAACAGAAAACTGAAGAATTCTCGAAAAATGCAGATAATCACCGAAATGAGAAAAGTTTGAGGATAGAAAGGCATTTATCTATGAACACACACGCACGCTCGTGCCTTAAAAGAGAGGGACTGTGCTAACGAAAAAACCTGTTGTGCTCGTGATTGATGATGAGGAGTCTATGCGGGACTCCTGCAGTCAGATCTTGTCTAAAGACGGATTACAGACTGAAACAGCTGAAGACGGATCGATAGGCCTGGAGAAAATAAAGAAAATCAAGCCTTATCTCGTGCTTGTTGACTTAAAAATGCCTGGTATCAGTGGAATGGAAGTCCTGGAAAAAATCAGGGAAATAGACCCGAATATCATCTCTGTAGTCATCACAGGATACGCAACCGTAGAGTCAGCTGTGGAAGCCATGAAGATCGGAGCCTACGACTTCCTCCC
>JASFPJ010000357.1:0-3587 GCA_050116035.1 Candidatus Aminicenantota bacterium
TTCTTCTAAAGGAAGATAAAGATGAGAGGAAATTATATCGGCAATCCTGTCAGGGCTGTTATCTTTCAAGGCAGGGATGATTGATTCGAAATTTGCGTTTTGGCTGAGTTTTAAATAATCTTCAAAGAGTGTCAGCACCCTCTTGAGTAGTTCTCCAGCCTCTGCACTGTCCACCTCGATTTCTTTCATCTCTTTAACCAGCACCTGGAAAAAAGGATAGGAGCTCAAAAACTCGATAATCCTTGCTCTTTTTCTTCCCTCGACAATGACTTTCACATTCTTGTCGTCCATCTTTATCGCTCGGATTACTTTAGCGATCACACCCACTGAATATATATCCTTCGGACTGGGATTATCCAGAGTGGCGTCTATCTGGGCCGTGAGAAAAATCCTTTTATCTTTTTCAGTGGCCATCTCCAGAGCCTGGATTGAAGAAGGACGTCCGATAATGAATGGGACAAGGGTGGATGGATAAACGACGATATCCCGCAAAGGAATCAACGAGATATTTTTTATAACTTCAGAATGACTAGGGGCGTTTTGCATATTTTTACTCCAATGACCAGTCTAATCTGATGAACATTTAGTTCATTGTTGACTTGATTGGACGCTGGGGGATTAACGTCATGAGATAACTTATCTTTCTATTATAGCGTTATCCACTAAAAAGTCAACTGTCTTTTTAATTGCCAGACTGTCCCTCAATTCATCTCTCTTCCCTTCTTTGTTAAACTCTTCTATGACTCTGGCAACCGGTAGATTGTTCGCTTTGGCGATTCTTTTGAATTCCTCTTGAATCTCCTCGTCAGATATCCCCAGCTTCTCCTTTTCAGCAATTTTCTTTAAGATTAAATGATTTTTGATGTTTTGCTCCGCTTTACCTTTTCCCTCGGATTTCATCTTGTCTAACTCTTCTTTGCTCAGATTTTGCTGCGGGAGAGAAGATAAAAGGCGTCTCACAAAAGCCACTTGCTCATGCTCTACGACTGCTTCAGGAAGTTCAATATTGAGCTTCTCAGATATTTTTTTTATGATATCCTCTGCCATTTCATTCTTTGCAGCTCTCTCCTTTGTGGAAATTATTTCTTTTTCAATTTTCTCCTTGAGGTCCTTCAAGTTTGTAAATTCTCCAAGGCTCTTCGCAAATTCATCATCGAGTGCGGGTAGTTTTCTTTCTTTGATGGAAACGACTTTCATGTCGTATTCGATCGTCTTCCCAGCCAATCTCTTGTTCTGATGCTTCTCATCATGTTCGATAGTGAATACTCTCTCGTCCCCGGGCTTTAAGCCAACCAAATTCTTGTTTAATGCTTCTTCATTGTCCTGGTGACCAGCGAGAATGACTCCTTTCTCCAGAGGAAGGAATCTCTTTGTGTCCAGATCTTTGCCTTTTAGCTCGACTGCCACATAATCTCCATCAACCACTTCTCTCCTTTCGACCGGGATGTATTCTGCAGACCTTGCTCGAAGATCTTCGAGTGAGTGCTCGATTTCTTGAGGTTCAACTGTGATTTTTTTCTCCTTGACCTTGATTTTTTTGTATGCAGGAAGCTCGAATTCGGGCCAAACCTCGAACTGGGCCTTAAAGCGAAGAGGCTCACCTTCTTTGAAGTGGAGGTCATTCACCACTGGCATGCCCACTGGATTGATATTCTGAGCTTTCAATTCACTGTTCAAAGCTTTCGGAACAAGTGAATTAATCAGTGATTCTTTCAATTCAGGGTAAAACTTCTGTTTTATGAGGTCTCTCGGAACCTTTCCAGGCCTGAAACCTCGAATCTTCGCTTGGGATGAGAATCGAGCCACGATTTCATTAAACTTTTTCATGACTTTATCGGCATCAATATCCAGCTCAATTTCTCTCTTGCATCCACTCAAGACTTTTATGTTTTTTTTCATTGAAAGCTGCTCTTTCATCGCTTGTCTCTTACCAAACAGATTATCAATGGGCAGAGCGGGATTCGAACCCGCACTCCTTTATCAGGAACTAGGTCCTAAGCCTAGCGCGTATGCCAATTTCGCCACCTGCCCGTCACTTTTTCTTCGGATTAAAAGAATACGAAGAAATGATTGCTGTATTTATGAACCTCTTTGTATCAATAAGGTGAGGTTAATCTTTGGAATGAAGGCCAAAACAGGTATTCATATATACCACAACACTGTGTTGTTGTCAATCAGAAGGCTTTCGACGGCACATCATAAGATGGAAGGAAGCGACCGGCAGAATTGTTTAATACAGGAATGGAATCAGGTGCTCATCCTATCTCAGGGCTGAAGTCTTAGAATTCAAATAATCAGTTTTTTTATCCTACCTGAGATATTGTTCAAGTTTCTGAGCTAAGCCAGCGTCAACAACCTTCAGTTTTTTGTGAATCTCGCGGGCGCTGAGGTTATCATGCAAATTCAAGTATGTCACACCCAAGTTGAAGAGGGCATAACCATTGTCAGGTCGAAGCTCTACACATTTCTTGAGCGGTTCTAATGCGGAGTTAAAATCTTTTATCTGCATGAAGTTAATTCCGATGAAATACCATCCATCTGAATGATCAGGAACTATTCCGACAAGCTTTTTAAAATACTCGATTGACTGAGTGTATCTCTTCTGCTGGTAGTAGATATATCCAATACTTGAATAGGAATATTCGTAACCCGGATTAAGCTCTATGGCTTTCTTAAAGGCTTCGATCGCTTCATTGTATCTTTTGGCGTTCTGGTACATAAATCCGAGATTGTAAAAGCTCTCGTAGTTGTTGGAGTCCATTTCGCTTATTTTCTTGGCAGTCTCGATCGCTTTGTCCGTTATTTTAGCCTTATCATACATCATCAGGATGGCTCTATACGCTCTTATCGGATCCTCAGGATTCAGCTCGGAAATCTTCATGTAGAGTTCCTCGGCTTTCTCATACTGTTTTGATTTTTCATATGCCTGGGCCAGGTCATAGATAATTCTCTGGTCCTGCGGCTTCTCTTTATATGCTTCTTGAAAAGCCGCGATTGCTTTATCAAACTGTTCCAGCTCGATTCGACACACGCCCAACTTGTAATATGTGTCCCAGGCATTTTCAGGTTGGGATTCGAGATATTTCTCGTACGCATCTGCAGCCTTATCAAAATTTTTATTGTCCTGATGGGCATTGCCGATGTAAAAGTAGGCATCCGTATAATTAGGATTGAGTTCCACCGCCTTTTCCAACAAAGGCAAAGCATCATTAAAGCGGCGCATCTTGATGTAGGTCATCCCCAGTCCGTAATACGCATCATCCCGGTTCTTATCCAGTTCTATAACCTTATTATACGATGAAATCGCCATTTCAAAATTTCTCATAGTGTTATAAGCTGAGGCCAAAAGAGAATGAATTTCGATATCATCTGGTCTTGTCTGCCGTGCCTTCTCGAGATAAAGCTGGGCACTTCCGGGTTCATCGAGAAGTGACGCGACTTTTCCTGCGAATAATGATCCTTCCGGGGAATCCAGATAGTCCTCTGGTTGCCAGTCCTTCCATTTGGTCAAAGTCTGTTTCTGGAGCGTGTTCAATATGTCAGACGGAACGGTAATTCTGACTCTTCTGTCAAAGAAAATGACCATG
>JASFPJ010000358.1:0-3581 GCA_050116035.1 Candidatus Aminicenantota bacterium
GCCATCAGGAGACCAATCCATATCGATAATCGCATTTTGCCCCATTTCCTGAGTAAATCTATAAATTTCAATCGCCTCTTTTCTGTCAAAAGAAATCACCTTCAGTACCCTAAGGTTCTCTTTGTCACGCATCATTAAAGCCAACTTTTTGCCATTCAGAGAGAGCGCCATGGTGGGATTTCGGTATCGTGGAAACTGAATCAAAGCCTCTTCCTTGCCAGATTCAATATCGCGCTTTATGATCTGAAGATGTTTTTCTTCCTGGTTTCCCTTAATATAATAAATTGATTTACCATCAAGAGAACCAAGGGGCGACCCGAATGGAGGGTTCCAGGTTGATCCCTTTTGTTTTTTCAGTATTGGAGTGATACTTCCGGTTTGAGCATCAACCTTGTAAATTCCCCAAGTCTGTGGCTCGGAACCAGTGAAGATAATGGAATCCCCGTCAAGACTCAATTGGGGACGATCAGCATGAAGGAAATTAGATTCAGGGGATTGTTCATCCAATATTTCTAAAACTTCACCTGACTCTTTAAAATAAACACAAAGGACAGATAAGTTGTGATTAGGTCCTTGACGAGAGATGTAGAGTAGCCATGAACATGTTCCTGTTCATTGAGGGAATTGTTTTCATCGTTCTGGCGGTTGTTTTCTTTGTTTGGAAGAATCCAAAATAAAAATTTGTATTATCTGCAGTAATTTGGGATTAGTAGAGTATCCTGATAGTGAGAATATTGGGAAGAGAGATTTTACTGGAGATTTTTACTTCTTTATCTTCCCTGTGGCATACAGAAAATAGTCTCCCTTGTCTTTAGCGCAGGCAAATTTTGTCTTGGTGTTTTCCTTTTCTGCATCGCGGGCAAATTCTTTGTACATGTATTCGAATCCGAGCACGTGCATGGGAAACATAACTTCAGGCTTTAATTTTTCCAGAGCATAGAAAATCCCGCTTTTTACCGCTTCGGGATCATTGAATCCACATCCGGTAATAGGCAAAAAGGCCAAGTCAACATTGCTGCATTTATCTGCCAGATAATCAATTTCATCGGTGTAAGGCGCCATGAAATTTTTATCTTTGCAGGCATGGTCTCCTGCATGGAAAATGGTGAGGCCGTCCACCTTGACAAGGAAACCCACTCCCGCGTCGGTGGACGTAATCGTTGAGACCTCTATACCATCGATCGTCTTCGTTTTCCTGGGGAGGAGGACTGTAGCCTCTGACGCTTTTTCGGGTGCAAAACCCAGGATATACTCGATGCCGTCAATGGATTTCTTCCAATCAAATATGGCCGGATTAAAGTGATCTCCGTGTTCGTGGGTCACGAACACATAAACATCTTGATCCTTTATTTCCTCGGGATTAATGTGTCCGTTGGCGAGCCAGGGTTCATCCGCCTGTGGCCCAACAAGGGTATGGTAATCGAATATAAGAAGCTTGCTCTTTGTTTTGATCGCCCAGCCGCTTTGTCCCAGATACCAGACCGCGGTTTCGCCAGCCTGGAGTTTCTTTTTTAGAAGAGGGGACATGCCGAAATTTTCTTTTAAATTTTTCGCCCGGGCGCCATTCTGGATGAGAAATTCGGCAATTTTTTTATGGCCGTACTGGGCAGCGTAGTGGAGAGGGGTTTTTCTTGCGTTATCTGTGGCGTTAACATCATATCCACCGTTTACAAGAAGACTCACCGTATCCCTGACTCCTTTGAGCACGGCGATGTGAAGGAGCGTCCGGCCTGTTGGTTTATCTCTGAAGTCTTTATCGACTCCTCTGGAGAGGAAGAAGTCAGCTATATCCGTCTGTCCGAGGAATATTGCGGCGTACATCGGTGTGATGATCATATCTCCTTCTTGTGCGGCTGCATTGACATCTGCTCCCCTGTCGACCAAAAGCTGAATAACTTCTTTATTCGCTCTGAGTGTGGCCATAAGGAGAATGCTCATGTTCCCCTCGAAGCGCTCATTGACATCCTGCCCGCTGTCAAGGATTGGTGCGACCAATTCATTCAGCCCATTCATTACGGCAAGTAAAATGGCCGGTTGATTCTGCGTGTTCTTGATTTTGACATCCACTCCTTTCGAAAGTAAAAATCTGGCAGTGTCAGTCTTTTTGAGGGCGAGAGCCGTGATCAAGGGAGTGTTTCCTTCACCATCTCTGGCATTGATATCCGCGCCTTGAGATAGGAGGAGTTCGATTATCTCCTTGCTCCCGTTTTGAACGGCGAGGTGCAGAGGTGTTTGCCCCTTTTCTGATTTCATGTGGATGAGTTCTTTGTTATTCAAGATGAGCGTCTTGACTCTGGCGACATCCCCCTTCTGGATGGCATCATGAAGGTCATTCCCCAAGACTACAACAGTAAAGAAGAGTAGAATAACGATGACCAAAATAATGAATGTTTTAGAGTTCATAGAAGTTCCTCCTTCAATGTGATTTTTGGAATAAACTCATTATTTCCACTGGTAAATATAGTGCATTTCAAAGGGGAAAAAAGAGAGAATTGACGAACGGGTCGGAATAATTGATGAATTCCCTGCTCTTCTGTACGACTGACCCTTGAAAAGAAGCCGGATTTGGATTTTAATTAATGGCATGAGATTTCTTTCTGGGAGAAGTATACTCAAAAAAATCCTGACCGTGCGAGTCGCCTACCACATCTGCTTTTGGGCTTTCTTTTTTTGCCTCGTCTTCATAACGCCTGGAAAAGAAGACGTGACACTCTCGATGAAAGCCAGAACCGGGCTGAGAATTATCATACTTGGGTTTTTTCCAGTGTATTTTCATTTTTTTGTCCTCGAAAAATTTTTCTTCAGAAAAATGTATGTGATTTACGCCGCTCTGTTCATCCCGACAATGGCTCTTTATATCTATCTGTTTACGTTATTCGATCCATTGATCTTTAATGTTGGAGCTGACTATTACAGCAACACGGCTTTCGTCTTTTTTATTGTCCTTATTTCCACTTCCATTAAAATTGTTAAACGCAGCATCAGCGAGCGGTTTCTTCTGCAGGAGATTAAAGCCAAACAAGTCCAGACGGAGCTCGAGTTGCTGAAAACGCAGATCAATCCGCATTTTCTGTTCAACACTCTGAATAACCTGTACGGAATGGCCCGAAAACAGGAGAAAGCCACAGCAGACGGGATCGCCAGATTATCCCATCTGATGCGGTACATGATCCATGACAGCCAGGTGGACAGGATCAGCCTGGATAAGGAGATCGACCAGATTAAAAGGCTAATCGAACTTCAGAAACTGCGTTTTTCCAAGGAGGATAAAATTGACATCGATTTTAAGATAGAGGGTCAGACAAAAAGCATCCTGATTCCTCCCATGCTCATGATTCCTTTCGTGGAAAATGCTTTTAAGCATGGCATAAGCCTCAAGTCACCCTCCTTCATCCATATTCAATTAAAAGCGGAGCCGGAGATCCTTCAGCTTTCCATAAAGAACAGCTGCCATGACATTCCCAGCCGAAAGGACGAATTCAACTCAGGAATAGGATTGCAGAATGTCAAACGCAGGCTGGAACTCCTGTATCCAGATTCGCACGAACTGACTACACACAAAGCGGGGGAAGTTTATGAAG
>JASFPJ010000359.1:0-3579 GCA_050116035.1 Candidatus Aminicenantota bacterium
ACTGGTCACAAACGGCCGGAAGCGTATCATCGGCTTAGACCTCGATTTACAAATGATCAAACACGCTTCCTCCAAGTATCCTCAAATCACTTTTGTTTGTGCGGATGCGGCCCACCTTCCTTTGCAGAGGGAAAGCTTGAAAGCTGTTATTATTTCTTACGCCTTGCACGAAAAGCCTCGAGACTTACGAACCAAAATCCTGGAAGAAGCCAAAAGTCTTTTATCGCCTGAGGGAAAACTAATCTTTGTCGATTTTGATAAACCCTGGAATCGCTTATCCAGATTGGGGAGCCTTCTGACGTGGTCGATCGAGCGACTGGCTGGAGGGGAACACTACAGAAATAGCAGGCAATTCCTCAAGGATGGGGGACTGCATACATTTATCAAGGCAAACAGTCTTCATCCCATCGAAAAACAGGATATCGCACTCGGGAACAGCCGCATAGTGGTCGCTCAATTCGAAGGCATGAGTCGGGAATAAGATGATTATACAAGGCAATAAAATCACGTTGCGTCCGATGACAGTCGAGGAGATTCCTCGGTTTTTCGAGTGGGCGACTCAATCTGATGCCACGCCTTACTGGTATGGAGAGCTCCAGGGTGACCAGGTGCCGTCCTTTAAAGAATTCTGTAAAGATTGGAAAAAGTATTATTTCGACGGGAGCGCGCCGGAGAAGGGAAGATGCTTCGTGATTTTGATTGATGATACAGCCATCGGTCAGGTCAATTACAATGAGATCGACAGAAGAAATAATTCTGTTGAGCTGGACATCATCATCGCTGAAGACAGGTATAAGAATAAGGGGTATGGCACAGATGCCCTTCAGACACTGACCAAATATCTTTTTCTTGTGATGGATATTCAGACGTGCTGGATTGACGTAGTCTATAAGAATCCACGCGCCATAAGAGCCTATCAAAAGGCTGGTTTCCAAATCACAAAAACATTCATAGATTCAGGAATTGAATGTCTGCACCTCGAATTAAAATCCCTTGACCTTAACCCTCCCATACTATAAGCTTTTTCGTTGCGACTGATATGAGCGTCAGGCAATCGAGAAGCTCCTGCCAATTAAAGTATGACTGTTTGTCTCTACCTGTTCACAATCTACTCAAAATCCAAGCCAAAAATACGCAAGAATTCTTTAAAATTATCTACTCAATTTCTAAGAAGGGAATTGGGGATAGTCCCCAATTTTTCAATTTTGTACAAATAAATTGAATCTGAATAAGAGTAAAGGAGGTCACATGCTGAAAAAATCAAGGTTTATTGGATTGTTCCTGATTCTATCTTTGGTGTTCCTTACGCCTGGAATATCCAAGGATTCGGAGGACACAAAAAAACGTCCCTTGACTCATGACGATTATGACTCCTGGAAGTCGATCGTGAGGCCCACAATCTCAGCAGATGGACTCTGGTTTCTCTATCTCGAGACTCCTCAAGACGGCGAAGCGGATATTGTGGTGAAAAGTTTGCAAACCAATAAAATGTACCGCCATACCATCGGCTATTCCGGAGAAGGGACAGATTCAGAGAGAGCGGCCAACGCTCAATTCAGCTACGATTCGTCTCACGCTGTTTTCATAATCTCTCCATCCAAAGAGGAAGTGAAAAAAGCTAAAAAGGCAAAAAAGAAAGCAGAAAAAAAAGCCAAGAAAAAACTCGGTATCATGGCTCTCTCGGACGGGAGTGTGACTGTTGTCGAGGACGTAAAAAGCTTCAAGCAGCCTGAAAAAGCTGGGGGATTTGTAGCTTACCTCAAAGAAGCCCCGCCCGAAGAAGAAAAAAAGGAAGAAGAGAAGGCAAAAGAAGAGGAAAAGAAGAAAGAGGAAGCGAAAAAGGCGGTAAAGAAAAAAGAAGAAAAAAAGGCTGAAGAAGAAGAGGAGGAAAAGAAAAAAGAAAAAGAGAAGAAGTATGGAACTCCTCTGGTTCTTCGCTCCCTAAAAGATGGCAGTGAAACTGAATTCAATGATGTGATGGACTATCGTTTCACAGAAAATGCCAAATACTTCCTTTATACGGTCTCCAGCAAAGAGAAACCGGAAACAGATGGGATATACTGCCTCCAACCAGGAAAAGGGCCCAGTAAGCCTCTCCTCGCCGGAAAAGGCAACTATACAAAATGGGCAATGGACAAGAAAGAAACCCGGATGGCTTTCCTGACTGATAAAGATGATTATGAAGCAGATGAACCGACTTTCAATCTCTACGGATGGAAAGTCGGAGACGGCACAGCTTCTTTATGGGTATCTCACTCATCGACGCCTGGATTCCCTAAAGGAATGGCAGTCAGCGATAAATCCAACATATCCTTCAGCGAAGACGGCAGGGTGATGATATTCGGTATCAAAGAAATACCAGAACCGAAGAAGGACGAAGAAGAGGAAGAGGAGGAAGAAGAAGCCAAGTTTGACCTCTGGCACTGGGACGATCCCTACCCTCAGCCTCAGCAGAAACAGATAGCCCAGAGAGTCCGGAATAACACCTGGGAATCTGTTTATTTCTTCGATTCAAAGACGTTTGTCAAGCTGGCAGACGAGAAAATTCCTGAGGTCGAGCTGTCCAGAGACGGAAAAATCGCTTTCGCCGAGAACATCTGGCCCTACACAAAAATGGTCTCCTATGACGGATCCTATTTCGATGTGTACGTGATCGATCCCAAGACCGGAAAGCGAACCCTGGTGAAAAAGAAGCTCTTCAGAGGAGCGAGTCTCTCGCCAAACGCCAAATACGTCTACTGGTTCCATGATAACAACTGGTACGTCTATGACATCGCTAAAAAAACAGCCAAAAACATCACCGCTTCTTTGGATGTCCGTTTTGACCGGGAAGATTGGGATACTCCCAGCCCTCCCTATGGTTACGGAGTCGCGGGTTGGACGGATGGAGACGCATCAATACTGGTCTATGACAAATACGATATCTGGGAGATCAAACCGGATGGCTTGAATCCCCGCATGATTACCGAAGGATTCGGCCGAAAGAATGACCTGTCTTTCCGGTATATAAGGCTCGATCCTGAAGAAAGGACCATCAATCTCAATAAAATAATGCTGCTCCGCACGACAAACGAAGAGACAATGGTCAGAGGTTTCTTCCAGGATCGTGTTAAGGGCACAAAGCTTCCGGAAAAGCTTCTGATGGATGATAAGAGTTTTGGCTATCCGACAAAGCCAGAAAAAGCGGAAGTACTCCTGTGGTCTCGTTCCAGCTTTGACGAGTACCCGGACTACTGGGTGAGCGATATGAATTTCAAAAGCCCACGTAAAATCACAGACCTTGGAAAGCAAACAGAGCCGTTTCTTTGGGGAAAAGCAGAACTTCGTGATTTCCTCAGTGCAGACGGCATGCCTTTGAAGGGGATACTCATCAAGCCAGATAACTTTGACCCGAAGAAGAAATACCCATTGATGGTCTACATCTACGAGACACTCCATCAGGGACACAACCGTTTTCGCCATCCTTCTCCTGGAACATCTGTCAACCCATCCTACTATATAAGTAATGGATACGTGATGTGGATGCCGGATATTGAGTACGGGACTGGTTATCCGGGAAGAGACGCTCTGAAGTGTGTG
>JASFPJ010000360.1:0-3568 GCA_050116035.1 Candidatus Aminicenantota bacterium
TGCCGCTTGGGAACACGAGAACTGGGAGAGGACACTGCCTCCGATCACAGCGGAAAAGCTAATTTGTGCTGTCCTCTTGACAAACTCTCTCCTTCCTATTTTATTTGCCATAAAACCGCTCCTTTCATAAGTTACTCGAATTGTCTCACAACTCGCACACAAGGTTCAAGAATTATCAGAGAGAAATTATTCAGAGGTGGATTTACTCTTTTTTTACCTGCCTGGCTTCGGCCAGGATGATACTCCCCTCTTCGACTCCGAGGTCTTGGGCAACAACCGGACACTTTACCTTGAGGAGAAAAAATATGGGCTTCTCTTCATCCGAGAGCGCTTCATAATTTCCCTGCCCCTTGCTGATGACCAAATCAGCGGAGCCATAAATCCTTAAAAATTCATCCGAGCAAAATTTCAAGATGTTTCCAGGCGCATCACAGCCTGAAGACATGATTTCAGAGACCTGTTCAAGGCCGGACAGCCGCGCATCTTCTCGCGTGGCGTCATTGATGATGGGCTTCTCACGGACCACATATCTAACCGGCTTATGGATCTCTTCGATGAGAAGACGGTCAAACACGGTCTCCCCCGCATTATCCGCAAGATAGACGATGTTTTGGGCTTTTTCCAGAGCCCTCCGAAATTCCTGATAGTGGTTTACAGCAAAATCCTGGGAAAGAATGGTCTCGAGCTCTTGCTGCAAATCGAATGAAGAGTCGGTCCCAAAATCGATGACGTTACCAGCAATAGAGAGTCTGATGGCCGTCATCAGCCTATCCTCAGAGTTCTCTATTAATTTCTTCATCTCAGGGTAGAGGGAGAGAGCCTGCTGGATGCATTTTACTTTGACTTCTCTATAGGGATCCTCCACTCCGGTTCTCCGCGAGAGGATACGGTAGACTCCCAGGCCTATCTCTGATGGCGTGACATCAAAAGAGGCTTGGCTGAGATACTCGCTCACATCTTTCAATATCTGGAGGATGACTTTCTCATCGGAAGTGACCAATCTTGCTGTCTTGAGAGCCTGGATGAAAAAGCAGGGATAGCAATCCAGATAGGCCTTCATTCTTTGTTTTTAATCTCTTTTATCTCTTCATGCAATGGCTTTTTAAATTTATCAAAAATCACCAAATCGTCAAGACTTTTCTTAGAAGGAGTTTTGGGCCATTCGGAAGGAACACCGATAGGAGTGAAACAGATGAGCCTGAACTGATCTGGTATGTTGAAGTATTCCTTCATCTTTGCTTCGGGAAAAAACGAGGTGAAAAAACCTGTCCCGTAACCCAAGGACCTGGCCGCAATCATCAAATAGCCGGCGGCCAGAGTTCCATCATAGAGGATATAATCTGGATACTGCGCTTGACTGTCCGCGAGGACAGCGACATAGACTGGAGCTGAGAGAACATTTTTCAAGACTTGCCCGAGTTGATTGCGCGCTTTGGATAACTGTTCCTCCGTTGGTTTTCTTTTTATTTTGTATCCCTCAAGATACCAAGAAACGGCTTCCTTTTGAAGCTGGTCAAGTTTTTCTCTATTCTGGATAACCAGGAATTTCCAGGGCTGCTGGTTACCGGCTGTGGGTGCGAAACGAGCGGCATCCAGGATTTTCAGAATATGCTCTCGGGGAACAGGCGTGTCTTTGAATTTCCGGACAGTCCTCCGGTTTTTTATGGTAGTGAAAACATAAGTCTGCTCTGACGAGTACTTTATCTCTGGATTTTTCTCTGTCTGGTAGCGTTCGATCGGCGTGCAGACATCTCCGACAACTTTCCACATCCCCTCTTCTTTATGGAAAATCAGAGTGAAATAGGAATCAAGATTATAGTGTCCATCTCCAGCCGTACTCTGTTTATAATGAAATTTGGCGATCGTGTAACCGTACTCTTTTCCCTCATGCACCTCCAGCAGCTCTACGGGCATCTCCCAACCAGTCTCGTTAAACCAGTCCTGATGAAACTTGCGGTAGCCTTCCCTGGAATTGATAAGTCTGCCTGTGCTTGTCAGAAAGACAAATTCATGGCCGTCGGTTACGGTCGTGAAAAGGCTTTTCAAATCAGAATGGTGAATAGCCCGGATATAAACATCAAATGTTTCCTTCAGAGATAGACCCGGCCGGTTTTCTTCAGCCGCATCCAAAAGAGGGATAAAACAGAAAAACAATAAAAAAACAGTCATGCATAGGTTGCGTTTCTTGGAAAAATTCATCTTTACCTTCCTTTTAAATCAATCACATCCATCCCCAAATAAATTAAAAACAGTTGAAAGATTACCTTTTTTTCTATTTTTTTCCATCACTCATACTTTTACCATTTCTTTCCTTTTTTTCTGCAATCACTCATTTAAGAGAATGGATGACTCTGAAAAAAGTTTCCCGAATTATTTCGGAAGAAAAATCAATGATTCTGTTTATCGAGGGAATAACCCACTATTTCCAGTTTGAGCAAGCCTATGATCTCAGCCACCGCCTGAGCCATCTCTCTGAAAATATTCTCGTCGAGAAGACTATGGCCGAGCTTGATATGGGTGGCATCTGTGTAGTACTCTCCCGTTTTCTTATCCATTGCCAGCCATTTTGCATCAAGACCAATCCAACGGCCCACATAGACCTCCGGCCACATATGATAGGCAAATATACCGCCCCCATACATGATTCCCACTGCCGCCCTGGCTGGGATTCCTGCGGCACGAAGAAGTGCCACTGCCAACACAGTGTGCTCTGAACAGTCGCCCTCCCGGTTTCTCAATACTTCCCTGGCATCAGCGAATCCGACATCATAAGTGGAAGCCATCTCTTTTTTCATCCACTCGGCAATCTTCTTGGCGGCACGCCAAGAGTTTTTCTCTCCGCCGATAATCTCTTCTGCTGTTTTCTTGATTTCAGGATCACCGGACTGACAGAAAGAAGTCGGTTTGAGAAAGCTGTTGAATTCTTCTTGTTCTACCGGGAGCGAAACAGCTTCTTCTTCTTTGAATATCTGGGATGAAGTCTGGATTAACGCATAACCCTGCCCGAGTTCCAGGATCTTTTGGC
Source organism: Candidatus Aminicenantota bacterium (assembly GCA_050116035.1). GTDB lineage: Bacteria > Acidobacteriota > Aminicenantia > Aminicenantales > Aminicenantaceae > SOIA01. Next base: position 3,026 of record JASFPJ010000360.1, read on the forward strand.
TCCTTTCATCATAAGGCAAACTCTTTATTCTTTCAGTCGGAATGCCACTGAGTCTGAATTTCACGGCTTGAACTTCTTGGGGATTCTCAAAGGTGATATTGGACTTGATGACTGTGGAGAAAGCAATATCGAAGTTTTGCTCTGAAACCTCCTGGGCCTTCTCCTTAGGCATCCGGATGGAAGTCAAATTGACGAAACCGGCCTTGGAAACACTTTTCAGAGAATTTCCTTTCTCGTCAATCCATCCATCAACGGAAATCGGGATAACGGTGTCTGTCTCCTCCTTCACGTGCCACAGATTCAACCTCCTGCCCAGAATTAGAACATCCTCCCTGCCGACAACTTCAAAGTGCGTATCCACAAGGGAATATGTCGTGAAGTCCAATATTTTGAAAGTATATTTACGACCAGGCTTTAATCCATTCTCATCGATTATTTTATTGACAGGAGTTCCAAAGTATATCTCTTCTTCATAAGTGAACTCCTTAATAATTTTATCTCCTGACTTGAATATAATCTTCTCCCGGTCAATCTCAGCCTTTA